>CALMVM010000116.1:8683-25867 GCA_937873255.1 uncultured Verrucomicrobiota bacterium
GGACTGTTTCTATTTTTGGGCGGAGTGCTGCTCATGCTTCCACTGATGATCGTGAGCGTGATCCTGCTCGTGATCGGTTGGGGTCGCAGCCCGTGGGGTTGGAACGTGGCCGCCGTGGCCGGACCGCTCTGGTTCATCGGGCGAAGCTGGTGGAAGGCGCCAGGTTCCGTCACCACGCCGATCAGCACCGGCCAAACGCCGAACCCGGCGGAAACAATGGTTCCAGTCCCCGGCCCGTGCCGAGGCGATTCATCTCCACGCCCATGACTCGACTCGAAGCCGAACGCCTGGCCCGCTTCCTGATCCTCGGCCTGGATACCTTCGATTGGAACGCGCGGACCTGCGGTCCTTACCAGCGAAGTGAATTCCTGCTGCGACCTTCCGGCGGCGAAGTCCTGCTGACCTCCGTTCCCGGGGAAGCAGGCGATTTTTCCTCTCAGGCAGCCACCCTGGAACCGGAAGCCTTCTGCCAATGGCACGACCAAAACCGCACGAACGCCCGTCTCGGCGAGGCCCAAACCGTGGATTGGCTGCTCGCCCACCAATCCCGTCTCGATTCCGCCGACGTGGACCGCAGCCTGAAAAACAACGAGCACGTGGATTTCGAGACGCCGTTCTCCTATCGCTACGATTGGGACGGCGTCCTCCAGCTTGCCGTCGTCCTCCAGAGCGGGGCCGGCCTGGAGTACCCGTGCCGATTCTATCTCGACCCGCGCTGGCTGGACGCCACGGTCCGCGTGGAATGGCGGTCACGGCAACAGGATTATCGCATCACCGTGTCGGGAGAAAATGCCGTTGATGAATCCGTCCCTCCCTTGCACGAGCAGACCTGCGATCTCGATGGCCTGGGCCGTTTTTTCGAGAAGCGATACAACTCGTTTTATGCGCGCGATTGGCTCGCGTTCATCCGGGCGCATCGCACCCCCGCCGTGGAGGACACCGTGCGGAAGCTGCGGGCGGAATACGCGGTTCCGTTGCGTGACGAGGACTGCCGGCTTCTCCTACAACGCCTGCGCGAGGGCGGTGTCTGGCGCTATGCGGACAGTCCCCGCTCGGAGGAACAAAACAGCGTCCGCTACGAGGAGGGTCAGTACGTCCGTCGCGTCGCCGGCCGGGGCGAGGTGACGGGGATCGGCGGCAATACGCTCTACGACGGCCCGGTCGTGGAAACCAGTATTTGGACCGAGTAGACGGCGATCAAGATCATGAAAGCCAAAATCGCGTACCGGCACCGATTGCCCGGACTCTTGCAGGCATGAGGCCGCAGCCTCTCAGCGTAAATCACCCGTCTCCTCCTCCGGTTCACGTAGCGCCTTGAGCAACTCCGGCTGCAGCCGGTGGGCCACTTCGGACGGCCGTTCCAGGCACTCCGGACGAAAGCATCCTTCGCCGTCGTAACAGGCCGGGGTGACGATCTCGGGGAACGCCGCTTCGAGTTCCGGCCGCAAGCGACTCAACAGGTCGATCAGGTCTTGTCGGCGAGCCGGGAGTTGCTCCTTGAGTTGCGTCTCGTGCCCGGCCTCGTAAGCGCGATCCGCGAAATAATCGTTCGCCTCGACGAAACGCTCGACGCATGGCATGCGCTCAGTCCTTGCAGGGCCTCCCGCTGCTCCGGCCGGGAAAAAGTGTTCGCGATCCGGTCGCGGAAAATCGCACGGCCACCCACGGATCCGAATTCCCTTGCCTCCAATGCTTCGACGGCCGCCCGGGGATCGCGGACGTAGCGCAACGCGAATTCGTTGAGCACCGGCGGGTTCATGCTGCCGATGACCCGTTCCGCCTCCTTCAGGAATTTGCCCAGATCGTTGCCCGCGTACTTGCTGTCGAAGACGAGACCTTTCAGCGAGGGAATTTCGCCAAGCCGGGGGGTGATGTACGCCAAATCTTCGTGATTGCTGAGCCAGAGAAATTCGAGGTTTGCAAACTCCGCCATCCAATCAGGAAAACGGGTGATCGGACAGAGGTACAAGGTGAGCGACTCCAGGCCGGTGAGCCGGGTCAACTCCCGCGGCAGGACGGAAATGGGATTGTTCGCCAGGTTGAGTACCCGGAGTTGGGTCATCGAGAAGACTGGCTCGTGGATCGACGTGAACCGGTTGTCGCACAACCAGAGGTCGGTCACTTCGGCCAGTCCGAGTCCGGGAGGTAAATCCGCGAGTCCCTTTCCGCTGAGATCGAGCTGCATGGGTAAGGCGGCCGAAAAGCAAGAACTTGCGGCCTGTCCGCCGCCGCTCTTTTCGCCGTTCGGAAGATGTTTACAGGAGGGCCGCGATCCCGGCGAGACCTTCTTCGGCCGCCAATTGGCGCGCCGTTTTCTCCTGATAATCCCGCGCGGCAAGCGGAGCACCGTCGCTTTTGAGCATCACCACGATCTGTTTCAACTCCTCCGACGGAATTTTTTCCCGCTAAGCTTTCGAAGCCAGCACCTCATCGACCGAGCGCAAGAACGAGCGAATGTCCAACGGTTTGGTCAGGTAACCTTGGGCTCCCAAGCCCAACAACCGCTCCGACTGTCCTTTCGTGGCATCGGCGCTGACCAGAATGACCGGGATATCCCGGGTACTCTCGTCGGTTCGTAGTTGCTGGAGGAGTTGATCACCCGGCAAGTCGGGGAGTTGCAGGTCCAGCAGGATCAGGTCCGGGCGGTGCTGACGCGCCATGGCCAGCCCGAGTTGGCCCCGCATGGCACCCAACAGCCGGACGTGGGGCCGTTTGGTCTCCAAGGTTTGTTCAACCAGGGCGTAGTTCGACAGGTTGTCTTCGATGCAGAGCACCGTCGACCTCTGCTCCGGCGCGATGCTCTCGATGATGGCGGCGAGCGTGTCGGTTGGCTCACTGGCCACACTGCCGGCAACGGGCAACTCCAGATAAAACGTGCTGCCCTGCCCGACGACGGTGTCCACCCCGATCCGGCCGTCCATCGCCTCGACCAGGCGTTTGGAAAGTGCCAGGCCGATGCCGGTCCCCTCCACCGCGGTCCGTTCCGCTCCCAGACGTTCGAACGGGACGAAGAGTTTGCCGAGGCTTTCCGGCGCGATGCCCAGGCCCGTGTCGGTGACACTCAGGCGCAGGAACCCCGGCTCCCCCGCCGCTCCACAAGAGATTTTGACCGTCCCGCCCGGCCGGTTGTACTTTACGGCGTTGGAGAGCAGGTTGAGCAGCACCTGCCGCAAGCGTTGGTGATCCGCCAACACCGTGCTCTTTCCCTGCGGAACCTCGCTCCTGCCGACGCGGATGCTGCGCTGGGTGGCCAGGGGTTGGACCAAGGCAACCGCCTCCCCCAGGATCGTGTCCACCGCGATGGGCTCCAGGCTCAGCTCCATGTGGCCGCTCTCGATGCGGGCGATGTCGAGCACTTCGTTGATCAGGCCGAGCAGATGCTTGCCGCCTTTGAGGATGTGGGAAACGTTGGCAAGCTGACGCTCGGTCTGCACGCTCATTTCCAGCAGTTGGCCGAAGCCGAGGATGGCGTTGAGCGGCGTGCGCAGCTCATGGCTCATGCGCGAGAGAAACTCGCTCTTGGCTAGGTTGGCTCTCTCCGCTTCCTCCTTGGCTTGCTGGAGGGCATCCGCCGCGCGCCGCACCGCGGTCACCTCCCGCACGATGCCGATGACCCCCAGGAGCTGGCCGGCGGCATCCCGGTAAGGACTCTTGGTGCTCTCGAACACATGCTCGACCCCGTTGATCACGTCCCGCGACTCGGTCGTCATGGGCCGATCCAGCCGCATGACTTCCTGGTCGTAGGCCTGGATTTGCCGGGTTTCCTCCGGCGGGAAAAAAGCGCTGTCGTCTTTGCCGATCACCTCCGCAGGGGTGCGGTTGAGGATCCTGGCCCCGGCCGGATTGATCAGCAGATAACGGCTCTGCCGGTCCTTGAGGAAAATGATGTTGTCGGTGCCGTCGATCACCGAACTGAGCAGATGGTCGTGGTCCTCGATCTGTTTTTGCACGCGGCGGCGCTCGGTGATGTCGCGCTGCACGCTGACCCAGTGCGTGTACCACCCCTTTTCGTTGGCGACGGGCACGATGTTCAACTCCACCCAGAACTCGCTGCCGTCCTTGCGGTAGTTGAGCAGTTCCACGCGCACGGGCTTCCAGCGTTTGAGCGCGTTCTTGATCTTCTGCTTGGCTTCCGGGCTGGTGTCCGGTCCCTGGAGGATGCGGGGAGTTTTGCCGTACACTTCCTCGGCGGAGTAACCCGTGGTGCGAACGAAGGCCTGGTTGACGTAGATGATGCGCGGGCCGGGATCGCCGACCGGTTCGGCCTCGGTGATGACGATGGCGTCGTTGGCGTGTTCGACCGAACTTTCCAGCATCCGCAAACGCTCCTCGGTCGCGCGCCGGGCGGTGATGTCCTGGACGACTCCGAGCATCCGCACGCGCTTGCCGGCCGCGTTGTAAAAAGTCCGCCCGTGGACGGCGATCCAGTGCACGCTCCCATCGGGGTGCAGCGAACGCAGCTCGCCGGCGTAGTCTTGCCGTGACTCCGCTGCGGCTTGCAACTCCCTGGCCGCCCGCTCCCGGTCTTTGGGATGCACGGCCTGCAGCCATTCCTCGTACGAACCCATCCGCTGGTCGAGCGGCAGGCCGTACATGGCATTGTGCTCGCGGCACCACCGCACCTCGTCGGTTTCCACGTTCCAGTCCCAGGTGCCTTGCCGGGCGGTGTCCATCGCCAGGCGCAGACGCTCCTCGTTCTCGCGCAGGGTGGCCTCGATGCGCTTGCGCTCGGTGATGTCGCGGATGTGTCCGGTGAACACCGGCGGCCCGTCCGCAACGATCCGGGTGATGGCCAACTCGATGGGAAACTCCCTGCCCTCGGCGTTGACCGCCGAAAGCTCCAGGCGTTTGTTGAGCACGGGGCCTTCGCCCGTGGCCAGGAAGTGGGCCATGCCGCGCCGGTGCGCCGCGCGGTACGCGGGCGGGATGATCAACTCGGCTAATTCCTGCCCCACCGCCTGCGCTTGCGTGTAGCCGAACATCGTCTCGGCGGCGTGGTTGAGTTCCACCACCCGGCCTTCGTGGTTGATGGTGATGATCCCATCCAGCGCGGCGTCGAACATGGCACGCCTGCGAGCCTCGGCCGTCTGGCGCTCCGCCACCTCCGAGACCATCCGGCTGTGGGTGAGCCGGGCTTCCATCTCTTGCATGACCATGGCCGCCAGGTCACGGAGGCTGGCGGCCTGTGAGGGACTGAACGTGCGGGGCCTGGTATCGAGCACGCAGAGCGCACCCAGCCGGAAGCCGCTGGAGGTGATGAGCGGCGCACCCGCGTAGAAACGCAGGTGCGGCGCGCCCGCCACCGAACCATGCCCCGAGAAACGGGAGTCCGCGGCGGCATCAGGCACGATGAAAACCTCGTCCTGCAGGATGGTATAGGCACAAAACGCCCCGTCTCGATCCAGCGTGTTGGTGGGTAGACCAAGGCAGGATTTGAACCAGAGCTGAGTCCGGTCCACCAAGGAAACCAGCGCGATCGGCACGTCGAAGAGGCGGGCGGCCAGGATGGTGACCCGGTCAAAGTTTACCTCCGGAACGGTGTCGGCAACGTCGTAGCGTGCCAACGCTTCGAGCCGGAAGCTTTCGATGGATGAGGGCGGGTGATGCATGACCGACCCCTGAAAGAAGCAAGTTCGGAGCCGTCCGCATGAGGATTACCGGGCCTGGAGGGCACGGGGCTGTCGGGCAAGCCCCCGCGCCCGCCGCGCCTGCCCACCGTGCGTGCTCACAAACGGGTTTCCGAACGGCGGATTATTTTGTTCGGCATGGATCGACCCTTCTCAAAGAATCTCCGCCAATAAGACGCTGGTCCTGCCGGAGCCTCTGAAGCAGCAAAGAACGCTGACAAAAACGTCTGCCCCAAGCTCGCTGCTGCATGCAACGCCGAATGGATGGCAAAATGCGCCTCGATTGTCGCCAGCGGTCACCGGTTTCCCCTGCGCCCGGTACAGATCGCGCAGCTTCTCGCCGGCACGGATCGTCATGATATGCCGTTCCCCCCCAGCAGGTCTTCAGGTGTTCATACCCCTCCCGCAACAGAGGTTCGGCTTCCGCGTAACGCGCCTGGGCGAGCAGACATTCTCTCAGGGCGGTCGCCGGATTGCCCAGCAGCAGGTCAGTTCCAGCATTCGACACGAGCTTGGCCTCCGCGTATGCCAGGCGCAGGTACTCCTCGCCTTCGGCAGCCCGACCGGTACGGGTAAGAGCCAGACCGCGCGCAGCGACCAGATTCGGGTGATCGTCCGGACGCGCGGAGACAATCGTTTCCAACGGCGCGCGCGTTTCCTCGATCACCAGCGGATACCTGCGTGCACGGAAGCGCCGGTTCCTGTTCGCAGACCGCGCGGGCGACTTCGTCGGGGCGGCAGCCGGCGGTCGCATACGGACGCTGGCCGGTGAGGAGTTCATAGAGGACGACTCCGAGACCGTACACGTCGCTGGCCGTCGTGATCGGCTCTCCCTTGATCTGCTCGGGACTGGCGTACTCCGGAGTCATGGCCCCATGCAGGGTCACGCTCGGATCGGGCCGCGCACCGGCGGTGTCGCCCTCCGGGTCGAGGAGCTTGGCGATGCCGAAGTCCAGCAGCTTGGGCTCGCCCTCGGGGGTGACGCGGATGTTCGCGGGCTTCAAGTCGCGGTGAACGACCAGGTATTGGTGCGCGTGGCTCACTGCGCCGCGCACCTTGCGAAAGAGCACGAGCCGATCCGCCCCCGACAGACGACGTTCGCGGCAATAGACGTCGAGGCTTTCCCCCTCGACATATTCCATCACCAGGTAAGCCTGACCCTCCGGTGTCACCGCCCCGCCGTAGAGACGCGCGATGCCCGGATGGTTCAGCCCCGCCAGCACCTGCCGCTCGTGGCGAAAATGCCGCAACAGATCGTTTCCCCGCCCGCGCTGGATGAGCTTCACGGCCACGGAACGACCCAATGTAGTATCACGCGCGAGGTAGACCTCGCCCATGCCGCCGATTCCCAGCAGGGATTCGACGACACAATCGCCCAGACGGTCACCGGGCCGCAACGCGCCGGCCTCCGCGTCCGCGAGCAGCTCCGCGCCGATACGGAAGATCGGTTCCGCCAGGAAATCCGGCTCGTCCGTGCGGGCGCGCAGCAGCGCGGTGACTTCCTCGCGCAACGCGTCGTCCGGTCCGCAGCGGTCTTGCAAAAACGCCGCCCGGTCTGCCGGCGCGAGTTCGCACGCGTCGAGGTACAGGTCCATCACACGTTGCGTGCGCTTAGACTCCATGGCTGCCTCCGGGTGCGCCCATCCGGTGCCTGAGCTAGGCGCGGGCAAATTCCCAATCGCGTTCGATGCTGCGCAGGGGAGTTTACAGCGCCTCGCCGATCTCCGACGACGACAGGACGCCGAAAAACTTGAGTTCGACGACCTTGCCCTGGCGAGGGTAATCGTCGGTCAGGCGATTGAGCGCGTCGTCGAGGGCGAGCAGATCGACGCCGCTGGCTTGCGGGATGTCGCCGGCCTCCGTCAGCGAGATGCGTTGCGCGCCCGCGCCGCGCTTGGCCGCGGCGAGCCGGCGGGCGTGATCGACGAGGATGCGGCGCATCACCCGCGCGGCGATGCCGAAGAAATGCGCGCGGCTCTCCCAGTTGACCTGCGTCTGGTCCACCAGCCGCAGATACGCCTCGTGGACGAGCGCGGTGGGCTGGAGCGTGTGGTCACCCCGCTCGCGCCGCAGGTAGGCGCGCGAGAGTTGGCGCAGTTCCTCGTAAACCAGCGGCATCACCTGTTCGGCGGCGGACGCGTCCCCGCCGCTCCAGGCGACCAGCAGGCGGGTCACATCGGCTGACGGCGGGATGTCCATGTCGAACGGGCTTTGCGAGAACTCTCCGGTCTCCGGCGCGGGAACGCCGAAAACATTTTGCAAAAAATCTGGCGGGAAGGGAGCCGGATTCCCGCAGGGATGAATGAAGCCGCCTCGTGCGCCGCCCGTGGTCCTGCGGATCTCCGCCCGCTGCGTGGCTGCCTCGCCATGCCGTGCATCTACACAAAATTCTCTCGCCCGTAAACACGATTGCCTCACCCATGAAACTCAAGCAACCCCTCCGCGCGGCATTGTTCGCGATCTCACTGGCGGCGTGCCTGGCTCCCGCGACCGGACGCGCGCAGAGCACCGGCGTCTGGAACGACAACAACGATGACCGCGATTACTACGGCGACCCGCTGAGGCTCGGCACGCCGGCCTGGAGCTTCGGCTATGAGCCAAAGACGCAGACCAATTCCGGCCACGTCGGCAGCTGGGGCGGCGTCCCCTATCCCGGCAGCGGCGGCGTGACGAGGGCCTACCTCGGCGCGCCCGGCAACACCAGCTGCGACGTGACGGCCACCCTCGACGCGCTGACGCTGGCCCCGGGCGGCCAGTTGAACATGTTCGGCGCCAACCTCACCGTCACGTCCACGGACATCCAACGGGACGGCACCATGGCCGTCACCTATGGCAACCCGATTTACACCAACGCGGGCACCTTCCGCAAGTCGGCCGGCCCGGGCGTCTACACCATCGAGGGGTCCATCGCCTTCAACAGCTGGCCCGGCTCGGTGGTCCAGGTGGACTCCGGCAGCCTGCAACTGCCGGGCGCTGGCGGGGTGATCGAAGGGACGACCTTCAACACGGCCGCCGGGACGGTGATCGACCTGGTCGGCCTCAGCGCCAACAACAACGCAGGCCAAACCTTCTGCCGGGGCACGCTCGCCAACACCACGGGGGTCGGCACGGTGCGCCTGAGCGCCAACCAACTGGACTACGATATCCGCACCGGGCAAGCCGTCACCTTCAACTTCCCCGGGACGGTCTTCCAATGGACCGGCGGGATCATCGGCGGCTTCGGTTCGGGCGAAGTGCCCCCGTTCTACAACGTCGGGACCATGAACCTCTCCGGCGACAACGTCAAAACCTCCTATGCGGTCTTCACCAACCAGGGCCTGATGACCCAGAGCGGGGCGGGCAATCTGGATCTCGCTCACTACACCTTCACGAACGCCGCCGGGGCGACCTACGACCTGCAAACCGATGCGGGGTCGTCACGAGCTATTACGGTGTCTTCGCCAACGTCGGTTTGTTCAAGAAGTCGGCGGGGGCGGGCACCTCGACGCTCACCGCTCCTTTCAGCCACCAGGGCGGCACGGTGGAAGTGGACAGCGGCACGCTGCTGTTGCCCACCATCGACCACGGCAACTCCGACCCCGGCACTGGCGGCACGTTCATCGTCGCCGCCAACTCCCTGCTCGACCTGGGCAGCGGCGAGGTCTTCGGCGGCACCTACACCGGCAGCAGCGCGGGCACCGTGCGCCTGAGCGCGGGCGTCATGCGGCTCGACCAATCCAATGAGCATCTGACCATCTTCAATTTTCCCGCCGGCCAGTTCTAGTGGACGGGCGGCGCCATGGGCTATGCTGGTACCGAACTCTTCACCAACGCGGGCACGTTCTCGCTGCTGGCCGGGCGGCAGTTCACCTCGGCCGGCGCGCTCTCGAACGAAGGCACGCTCAACCTCGACGCGGGCAGTACGCCGCACATCAGCGGGGCGTACACGGGCAGCGGCACGTCCACGGTGGCCTTCACGGTCCGGCGGCAGGGTCAGGATAGAATTACCTTCGTAGCCATGCCTCCAGAACGTCCGCGCCGCCTGGGCCAAGCACGGAGACTCTTGACCGGACCGACCTGCCCCATCCCTATTTCGAGATGATCTGACCGGTGGTGAAGTTGTAAAAGTATCGCGTGCCGTTCGTGTTGTAGCGGCCCGGGCGGTTGGTGGTGTCGGGGTCCGGGTAGTAATACAGGAACGCTTGCAGGCTGAAGTCGTACAGGTATGGGAACCCGAAGCTCGGACTCGTGTAGAAAAACGAGCCGCTCGTGAAGTCGTACAGGTACACGCCGCCCTGCCCGTCGTTGGCGTCGAAGAGGTATTCGTAGCCCATGTCCTGGTGGTAGATGTAATGCTGGTCGGGCAGGAAGCCGTAGTAGCCGAAGACGTTGCCGTTGGGGAACGCCAGGTAGTCGATGTTCCCGCCAAGCTCCACCCGGCCGTTGAAGAACGCCGGCTCCAGGTCCACCTCGAAGATCGCCCCCCGGTTGTTGGCCCCGCCGGCTTGCGCCAGGCCGTAGAGCTGGCCGTCGCGGCCGCGGATGACGTTGGCGGGGATGCTGTCGCCCGAGTTGGAGCCGTCGAGGTTGGCCACGGTGGCAAACTGCTGCCCGTCGGGCGTGATGCGGAAGACCGTGCCGCGGCTGTTCGCGCCGCCGGTGCTCGTCGTGCCGTAGAACGTACCGTTGCGGGCGTAGACCAGCGCCGCCTGGGGATACCGGCCGTTGCCGTCGCCGTACACGAAGTTGTGCAGCACGGAGAAGCTGCCGTCGTTCGTGATGCGGAAGACCGCGCCGTAGCCGCCCGAGCCGCCGGTGGAGGTCGTCCCGTATAGCGCGCCGTCCGGCCCGAGCGCGAGGCCGGCGAAGGGCCGGCTGCCGTCGTTGTTGACGCTGTTGCTGCCGGTCGCGCTGAAGACGTGCAGCACCGCGAAGCCCGAGCCGTCCTTGGCGACCTTGAACACGGTGCCGTTGTTATTGGCGGCCGAACTGGAGGTCGTGCCGTACAGGAAGCCGTCCGTGCCCTCGACGAGCGCGCCGAGCGGGTTGGCCCCGTTGCCGGTCGACAGCGTGGTGATCACGCTGAAAACGCCGCCGGTCGTGACCTTGAAGATCGTGCCGAAGCCGAAGCCGCCGGTGTAGGCGGTGCCGTAGAGCGCGCCGTCGCTGGCGAGCAGCAGCGGGTTGAGCGCGTTGCGCCCGGTGCCGCCGCCGTTGCTGAAGTTGAAGATCGTGGCGAACTGGCCGTCCGGCGTCACGCGAAAGATCGTGCCGTCGCCGAAGGTGCCTCCCTCGGCCGTCGTGCCGTAGAGGTTGCCGTCGGGGCCCTCGGTCAGCGCGGCGTTGGGGCGGCCGCCGTCGGCGTTGTTGTTCGTCGCGCCGAACGCACCGAACTCATGCAGCGTGACGTAGCCCTGCGCGATCTTGAAGATCGTGCCGGTGTTGTTCGCGCCACCGGCGTACGTCGCGCCGTAGAACGAGCCGTCGCGGGTCTGGACGAGCGCGCCGCGTGGGCCGGAGCCGCCGGTGCCGCCCGGGAAGGAATAATCCCCGAAGGTGGGAAAAGTCTGCGCGTGGCTGGAAGGAGAAAACAGCGTGGAGGCGAGGGCCGTCGCCGCAAAGGCGGAGATTGCGAAGGAACCGGGTTTCATCTGGCTTGGGTTGTTGGGTTTGAGCGCAACGGTGCAGTGTCGTCGGGTGACGACCGGATGATCCGTGCTCAGCCAGACATGCGGAAAAGGCCCATCCGATCCTGCAACGACGAATGAAAAAAGTTTGGAAGGCCGTGCGGTGTTCCAATGTGCGGAGGGCGGTCGAGGGGTTGGTCAAAACGCGCCTGATCCATCCCTCAAGCCCGCCACTCTTTCACTCACTGCGGGTAATCCGGCACAGCGAACTCCGCCGTGCCCGAGCGGCGGCAGGTGGCTAGGCAGTGATGCCGAGTTGCTTGGAGTGAGAGGCCGAATCCCTGACGCCCCAACGGCGTTTGATCAGGCCGTCCTGCATTTGAAACCACTCGATGGCGATGACCTCCGAAGTTTGCTGCGTGGGCGGCTGTCCCCGGAAGGCTTTCACGAAGTGGCCGCGTTCGGTGTAGCGCACGACGACCTCCTGCCCGCTCTCGACGATCTGTTCTATTTCCAGGTGCATGCCGAGGGAATCGTGGAGCACGGTCCACATCGGCGCGATCTGATCGAATGGGCCCCAGCCCATGACGCCGTGAATGAGCGCGTCCGGAGTGAACACTTTTCGCAGAGCTTCGATCTCGCCGGCGTTGAACGCGCGGACATATTCCTTCACGGCTTCCTGATTGGTCGTCAATGTATATGTGTGTGGGGGCTGAAAAGAGCGTGCGACGCTGCAATGCGTTATTGTCGGAGTGGCGCAGTCCAACGATCCGCGCTCAGCCAGACATGCGGAAAAAGACCGCCCGATCCTGCAACGCCAAATTGAGAAAATTTTTCGGCCAGGCCATCTTGAATAAGACGCGACGGGCCACAAGCGATGAACCCAGAGACAAATCCTCCTTCCACGCACCGGGTCACCCGGCTCCTGGCGGCGTGGCGCGAAGGGGACAGCGCGGCCACCGAGGAACTCATGGCCGCCGTGTACGAGGAACTACGCCGCATCGCCCGCGGTTACCTGCACCGCGAGCGCGGCGGACATACCCTCCAGCCCACCGCGCTCGTCCACGAAGCCTACCTGCAACTGGCCGATGACACGCAGATCCACTGGCGCAACCGCGCGCACTTCTACGGGATCGCCGCACGCATCATGCGTCGCATCCTGGTGGACCACGCCCGCGCGCATGCCGCCGCCAAGCGCGGCGGGGACGCGGAGAAGCTGCCGCTGGACGCGGTGGGCGAGATCGCCGCGCCCGGCGGGGTGGACTATCTCGCGCTGGACGATGCCCTCCAGCGTCTCGTCCAGGTGGGTCCACGCCTGAGCGAAATCGTCGAACTCAAATTCTTCGGCGGGCTGACGGCGCGCGAAATCGCCGAGTTTTTGCAGGTGTCGGAGCGCACGGTCCTGGGGGACTGGAAGTTCGCCCGCTCCTGGCTCAAGCGGGAGATGGAAACAGGGAGCAACCCGGGATGACGGCCGACCGGATGGAGCGCATGCGGAGCCTCTTCACGGAGGCGCAAGGTTACCCGCCGGAGCAGTGGGAGGCTTTCTTGGACCGGGCCTGTCCCGAGGACGCGGCTCTCCGGGGGGAAGTCGCCGCGCTGCTGCGTTGTGAAGAGGAGGCCAACGACTTCCTGGAAGAGCCGGCGTTCGAGCGTGGCCTGGACCTGATCCAACGGACGGCGGCGGGCAAACTCCGGGCCGGCGATACCGTTGGCGACTGTCGGGTGGTGTCCCTGTTGGGGGTTGGTGGAATGGGCGAGGTGTACCTGGCCCAGGACGCCGTGCACGGGAGGCAGGTCGCCCTCAAGCTCATCGGCCAAGGCTGGGCCGAGGACACGCGCGGGCGGCACTTCCGGCACGAGAGGAGGGTGCTCGCCGCGCTCAACCATCCGCACATCGCCCGACTCTACGGCAGCGGGGTCACGCCCGATGGACGCGCGTACCTCGTCATGGAGTACGTCGAGGGCGAGCGGCTGGACCGCTTCTGCCAGGGGAAAGGGTTGAACATCGACGAGCGTCTGGCGCTCTTTCGCAAGGTGTGCGCCGCCGTCAGCTACGCGCACCAGAACCTCGTCGTCCACCGCGACTTGAAGCCCGCGAACATCCGCGTCACCCCCGAGGGCGAGCCAAAGCTGCTGGACTTCGGCATCGCCAAGCTCCTCGAGCCGGAGGACACCGCGCACGCTGACCCAACGATGACCATGCAGGGGGCGATGACGCCCGAGTACGCCAGTCCCGAGCAGATCAAGGGAGAGCCGATCACGACGGCCAGCGACGTGTACAGCCTTGGCGTGGTGCTCTTCGAGTTGCTCACCGGCCAGCGGCCCTTCGCGCATCTCAAAGGACGCCGCCCCGACGAACTGGCCCGCGCGGTCTGCGAGGAAGAACCGCCCCGGCCCAGTACGGTGGTGGCCCGGATTAACTCCGCGTCGGGGACCGCGACCCGGCCGGCGGAACCAGCCCCGGCAACCCCCCGCACGGCGTTTGCGACCTGGCGCCGCCAGCTGGAGGGCGACCTGGACAACATCGTGGTCAAGGCATTGCAGAAAGAACCGGCGCGGCGCTACGCCAGCGTGGCGGCCTTCTCCGAAGACCTGCGCCGTCACGGCGAGGGGCTGCCGGTCAGCGCGCGCCGGGACACGCCGGGCTACCGGGCGGGCAAGTTCGTGCGCCGCCACAAGGTAGGCGTCGCGGCGACGGCGCTGGCGATCCTGGCCTTGCTGGTTGGCTTGACGACCACGGTCTGGCAGGCACGCGTTGCCAGGCTGGAACGGGATCGCGCGCAGCAGGAGCGTGACCGCGCCCACCTTGCCCAGCGGCAGGCCGAACGGCTCAGCGCGTTTTTGGAAACCCTGCTCGCCAGCGCGGATGCCTCGCATACCGGCAAGGACGAGAAGGTGTCCGAGATCCTTGATGCCGCCAGCCGCAACCTGGACCGCGAGCTGGCCGGGGAACCTGAAGTACTCGCCCAGGCGCACGAAACCTTGTCCCACTCTTACTACCAACTCGGTCTGTTCGCACCGTCGGAGGAGCACGCCCGCGCCGCCTTGACTCTGGTGCGCAGTTTGCACAGCGCGGACGACCCGGCGACGGCCAGGGCGGAGGTCGTCCTCGCCGACATCCTGACCGAGCGCTACCAGTGGAACGAGGTCGAGCCTTTGCTGCGCCACGCCCTGAAAGTGCTGCGCCGCCAGGCCGTCCCCGATGAGGCCACCCTGACCGTTGCCCTGAACAGCATGGGATTTTACCTTTGCGGCCAGGATCACCCTGACCAGGCCGAACCCTTCATGGTGGAAGCACTTGCCCACGCCAAGACTGCCTGGGGGGAGCAGAGTCCGCGCTATGTCCGGTATCTCACCGGACTGGGCAACGTGAAGGCCAGCGAGCGGGACTTCGCCGCAGCCGAGTCGATCTACCGGCGCGCACTCGCGCTCGAAGATCAGCTTGCCCCGGGTGGAGAACATTCCTCCACTTTGCTGATGAACCTGAGCCTCATCCTCTTCAATCAGGATAAACGAGGTGAGGCGAGACAAATGCTGGACCGACTGGACAGCAACGCCCGCCGGCTGTTCGGGGAGAAAAGTCTCTACGCGATCTTCGCCACCTACGGTTTCGGTGTGTTGGACGCCACCGGTGGGAACTATCTGGCGGCCATCCCGCGGCTGCAACAGGTGCTGCCGCTGGTGGTCGAGAGCTACCCGCCGGGCCATGCCACCATCGTACAATGCCGCGCCGAGCTTGGCCTGTGCCTGACGCGCACCGGACGAGCCACCGAGGGCGAGGCGCTGCTGCGCACGGCACTCGCCGATGGCACGGGGTTGGAACGGGACAATTTCGACCATACCTGCGGCAACTTGGAAAGCGCGCTGGGCGAGTGCCTGCTGGCGCAAAGGCGTTACCCCGAGGCGGAACCCTTGCTGCTGACCGGCCACGCCGACCTGGAAAAACGACTGGGTCCACAAAACAGCCTGACCCTGCAAGCCCGCCAGCGTTTGCACGAGCTGTATCTGGCTTGGAACAAACCGGGTGATGCCGTGCGCTACGAGGTCGACATCCCGGACCAACCAACAACTCCCGCCCCGTAGCCGCCCGGCAAACCACCATCGCGGCGGATCCCCCGTGCCGTGAACGTGAAGTGCGCGCCTGCATCGGCCTGTGCGTCCTCACCAAGAGGTCGCCCCCGGCAAAGGCCGATGGTCGTCCGCCTTCGTCAAGATCCTGTCGTGTTTTCCCCACGGGTTCATCGGACCTGCCTGACACCTCATATGTATTGTTTCCGCCCCAGAGAACCTCCTTTATTTGACAGCAGAATGATTAGGAGGATGTGCATCGTGGTTCGTCGGCCCTTTGTTCATGGCCTCAGAAGTTGATCCGTCCACATCCGGGCCGGAGGCCGTGATCGTCGGCATCGCCGCTACCGCCGAGCTTCGCCAATCGCCCGCGCAAGTATTCCTCGTCGTCGCTGCCAAACACCTGCGTGTATGTGTCAAGTTTGAGTTGCCCGCCGTCTTGGTGGCCCTGCCACTGGGCGATCAGTTTCCGGTCCACGCCCGCGCGGCAGAGCCGTCCAATAAGGGGCTGGCGCAGGCTGCGCTTTCTCCAGGCTGCCGAGCCATTCCTTCATGCGCCGCTCGGCGATCTTGTGGTCGCAGGTATCCGAGCTGCGCTCCCGCCGGATGCCGCCCAGCTTTTTACAGGCGTAGTAGCGGCCCGAGCGGGCGTGGCGGTACAAGCCGGGGAAGTTGGCCACCTTGACGTAGGTGGGGCCGGTGGCGACGGGAGCGAGCAGAGTGACCATGTAAGAGGCGCAGGCGAATGAAGAAGGAGTTGCTACTCCTCGCTCATCGCTGCGGCCTCCATCATGCCGCCATTTTTATCGGGGACACCGCGGCGGCGGATCAGCCTTCCGACCACGGCCCAAAGCTGGACCACGTGCTTGACAGTTCTCAGAGGATCATCACCAATGGCAGTCACCTCCGGGTCATCTGCCTATGTATTTCCAAAGGGATATAGGACGCCCCTCCTCCGCTGCTATTCCGGTCCTCCAATCCTTTACTTTCCCTTCCGCTGTTTATGAAAACCTTCCACCGTTTCCTGGTGCGTCGGTCATCCTCCCTTGCCCGCGCGCTTGTTTTCCGCGCTCATCGCCAGCTTCCTACTGGCTAGCGGGTTGGCTTCCGCTCAGACCCTCGTCGATCCAGCGCTTTTCCCGGCTGCCGCCGGGATCAAGTCGAGCGCCCAACCGGTCGGTCCGGTGCGGATCGGCCCGGCAACCAATGCAGCAGGCATCATTCTCCAGCCTAACGACCTGATCGGCCTAGACACCGCTTTTACCGGCGCCTCGGCCCCTAACAACACCGGCGGGGCCATCCTCAATTTCAGCGTGCGCAACAACGGCGCGGGCGCCGAGACGGTCCTCGCTTCTTCCAGTGTCGGGTCGGGCGTCACCTACGGCCTGTCGCAGACGGGCTCGTACATCGCCGTGTCGCCCGCCGGGATCATTTACTACACCAACAACGCCAAGAACATCGTGGCGCTCAATCCCAATACGCTCGTGCGCACCGGGGTTCCGACGGCACGAACTCCGGCCTCGGCCCCTTGCCGGTCAACATCTCGTGCCTGACCTGAGATTTCGGGATCGGCACGGTCCTCCACTACGATTTCGGCAACGGCACGACGCGGCCCTACCCCGGCTCGGGTTTCTATCGGATGGACCCGCGACGGGAGTGCGCACGGCGGTTTCCCTCAATGCCGGCAGCCCCGGCTCGGGCAGCAACAACTCCTCCACCAAGTTCACCGTCACGCCCTGACGGTTTTCTCCACCGATCCTGATCGACCTTGTTATTCCTATGCTGATCCGACTCTCCTTGTTGGGGGCCTGCGCCCTCGTGTTCACCGCCATCACGACAGTCTCGGCCCAGGTGCCCATCTCCTTTGCCAGCAGCAACGG
>CALMVM010000117.1 GCA_937873255.1 uncultured Verrucomicrobiota bacterium
GCCAGTCATAGCAGATCAACCTCGACCCGTCACTTACTGAAAACCACTACCAAATTTTTGCCTCTCCATTTGGCTGAACTCTACGAATTTACAATCAAAAGCTGTTGAGTTAAACGGCTAGCCTGCGGATGAGCAGTCGCATCATCGCGCACCAGAGCCACGCCTCGGCGCTGGCGACGCTCTTCTCATACTCTTTGCTGAGGAGCCGGCACTGGCCGAGCCAGGCGAAGGTGCGTTCGACGCGCCAGCGAAACGCGATGGGTTTGAAGCCGCCCCTTTTTGGATGCGACACCGGCTCGGCTTGGGCTTTTTGGGTTTGGCGGTGATGTGCAACTTGGCGCCGAGTTGCTCGCGGGCAACGCGCTCGGCCTGGCGCTTGCAGGCCGTGTCGGCAGTAAAGCTCTCCAGCGAGGGGTGCCGCTCGGCCGCCTGGCGCATCACTGTGCCCGCCTCTGCGCCGTCGGCCTTGTTGGCCGCGCAGACGTGCACGGCCAGGGGTGCACCGATCTGCCCACCCGCCATCTCGGTTCGGTCATCAGCGCCCGAGTGCGCAAAGGTTACCCATCCGAACGCCATGAACGAAACCAATCCATCCTCCGAGCCCGAGCCGCCCGAGCCAGACTGGTCGCCGCACGGCGAGACCTCGCCCAACTCCTTCGACGAGCTAGACGACTTGCGGAAGAGGAACGCACGCTTGAACGAGCAGCTCGAACATCTCACCGAGCAGCTTGCACAAACAGAGTTGCGGCTGTCACAGTTAAGCGCCTACTTGGCAGCCGACGCCGAGGACCTTCAGCCCTTCGGAGGAACCTACCTGAAGCCGAGCGCAGTCACCTCGGTGACGTTTTCGACGGGGGACATCTGCATCAACGACCACCCGATCAAAACGCAGGAGGAAATCCCGCATATCGTCTGGCAACAGATGGAAGCTCACGTCCAATATATCAACAGCCAGAACGCCAAACGCCGCCGGGAAGCCGGCCCGGACTGACCACGAAGGCTCTCCTGGAAAGGGCCAAAAGTGAAATCGACCTCGCCGGTTTCTTGATCGAACACGGCTGGGACTGGGCGGCGGGACAGGACCAATCATCCCGGCCGATCCTCGTCTCGCGCGATGGTCGGCGCATTGCGATCAGCCGGCAGCCCGATGGTCACTGGGTCTGGTGCTACGAAACCCAAGGGCGTGGGGGCACGATTGTGGATGCCGTCCAACAACTGCTCGGCGAGCAAAGCTGGGGGCGTTTGCTGGCGTTGCCGCGCCGCACCCCGAGTGATCCGCCTCCTCCCAGCGTGCCTCCAACCGCACATTGGGACTACCAGATGACGCCAGATCAAGGCGAGCAGCCACCAGAAATCCAACATGAGGTTTATCCTCTGGGGGAACGTGGATGGAAGCATCTTACTGAAGCCGAGAACATGGCCACGCAGACCGTTGAAGCCTTCATGCACGCCTTGCAGGAGGATGAAACTGGCCGTGTCGTTGCCGCCCACGCCCCAACAGAAGATGGATGGGGAGGCGAAATCAGCCCGTCTGATCAAGGCCAGCCTATCGGTTGGTCCGGGCAGACTGCTTCTCGCTGGCTGGCACTGCCCGCCGGCGGGGTTGCCCCCACGCATCTGATCGTAGCAGAGTCCTTCCTCGACGCGCTCCGGGCTCATGCCCAAGTGCCCGAGCATCTCCGGGCACAGGTCGGGCTGGCTTCCACATACGGTACTGCGCTCAACGATGACAGCATTGCGGGGCTTCGAACGGTGCTTGCCGAAATGCGTCGTGAACACCCTGAATATGCTGATTTGATGTTAGTGGACGCGCGCAGCGATTATCACAGCAGCGTGAACGATGAACGCGCCAAGACGCTGCATGAGTTGGCTGCGGCGGCAAGAATCAATTGCCTCCTGGTCGAAATTACCCCCGCCGAGGGACCTGCAATTCGTAACGGCAGACGCGGACCGCGACGCTGAAATTTCGACTGCACCTCAATGTACTTCTCAGGCATACGAGAGTTGGTTTGGCTAGCTCACCGTTCGTCGATCCCATCAGCCATGATGGTAGATTAATACGCATAGAACTCATGCGAAAGCCAAGCAATGGGGATCGACATGGCCAATAGAACAGCAAGCTTCTATGCTGGCCGGGTTGATGCGTCGCGCCGGACTGCGGGCACGGCAGAAGCGTCGCTTCCGTCCCCGTACCACCGACAGCCGCCACCTCTGCCCCATCGCGCCCAACCACCTGGCCGAGCGTCCGCCGCCCAAGCGACCCAGCGAGCCGCAGCGAGGTGTGGCAGGCCGACATCACCTATGTCGCCACGAAGGAGGGTTGGCTCTACGTGGCCGGCGTGCTCGACGCCTGCTCACGGCGGATCGTGGGCTGGGCCGCTGACGACGCCATGCCCACCACGCTGGTCGCCCGTGCCTTCGAACGTGCGGTCCAGACGCAGCGACCCTCGCCCGGGTTGCTCCACCACTCCGACCGGGGCAGCCAGTACGCCAGCGGCGCCTACCGTGAGTTGCTGCGCCGCCACGGCGTCATCCCGAGCATGAGCCGGGCGGCCAACTGCTACGACAACGCCAAGATGGAGAGCTTCTGGGCTACGCTCAAAGGCGAGCTGATCGGCGACCACGTCTTCGCTACCCGCGCGGAGGCCAAGAGCGCGATCTTCTCCTACATCGAGATCTTCTACAACCGCACGCGGCTCTCCGGCTTCAATGGAGCCGGGCTGGGAACAGCCCGGAAACCGAACAACCTTGTCCCGCGCGACAAGCGCAAACCGGCTTCAATGGAGCCGGGCTGGGAACAGCCCGGAAACCCGAATGGTTTTTGTAAATCCATCGCATCGCGCAGTAGCTTCAATGGAGCCGGGCTGGGAACAGCCCGGAAACGGCCGAGAGCGGTCGTGTAGGCCGTGAGATGCGTGTTGCTTCAATGGAGCCGGGCTGGGAACAGCCCGGAAACGCCCGAAGTGTCATTACACATGGAATCCGAAGCCGGGGCTTCAATGGAGCCGGGCTGGGAACAGCCCGGAAACACTTACTGAGAGCCACTACCCATTTTTGGGT
>CALMVM010000118.1 GCA_937873255.1 uncultured Verrucomicrobiota bacterium
CTCTAATAGTACGCCCACCGCAGGGTAGAGGTTGCCCGCCAGAGACGTTCCCTCAATACCAAACGACCGCGCACAGCAGCACCGCCGCACCGTAGACGATCCCGGCCAGCGCCGCCGTTTTCCAGTGCGTCGCCGAGCGGTTGAGCCAGCCGATCTGGTCGCGCAACAGATGCGGAACGCCCACGTAGAGCATGCCCATGACCACCCACACGTACGCCAGCACCACCACCAGCAGCCGGCTCATTGGCGCGCGCAGGAACGCCGCGTCCAACACCGGCGCCGCCGCCAGAAGTCCCAGGATGCCCAACGCCCGCGCCGCCAGGAAATCGTCCACGTACCGGATCACCAGAAAAAGGAACACCGGCAGCGCGACCATCACCGGCGTCTGGAGATAGTAAAACTCGCCCCAATCCATCTGGTAGATGAGCACATACGTCCAGACGAAATCGACCGACAGGAGCGCTAGCCCAGCCGTCCGCGAGCGCGGGAAACCCTTGGCCCATGCCCGGATCGGCTCGGAGAAGATCATCGCCAGCGCGTGCGCCGCGATCAACATCACACCGACGAACACACCAACCAATTTGAGCGACAAGGGATTCATAAGGAAACGGGAACGGACAACCCACCGGCGGCGACGGCCTCGGCGGCGTGAAGGGAAAACGGCGACGGCTCGAACGTTTGCGGCACGGACTCCGCGATGGCCGGCGCGAAGGATTCCAGCCCGTCGCACTCGCCGTAGAGCGTGAACCCGCTGGAATGCACCACGCGCAGATCGAAGATTTGTCCGACCTGGCGCGGGTGGCCCTCGAAGACGACGATCTTGTTCTGCGGCGTGCGGCCGGTCAGGCGGCGGGGATTGGTCTTGCTCGGGCCTTCGCAGAGGATCTCGACCCGTTGGCCGACGAGCGCGGCGTGTTTTGCCTTCGCGTGCGCGTTGACCACGGAAAGCAGGTCGTGGTTGCGCGCTTCCTTGACCTCTTCGGGAACCTGCCCGGCCATCGTGGCGGCGGGCGTATCCTTGCGCGGCGAATAGCGGAACACGAACGCGTTGTCGAAACCGATCCGGTCGGTCAGCGCGCGGGTTTCCTGGTAATCTTCCTCCGTCTCGCCGGGAAAGCCGACGATGATGTCCGTCGTCACGGCGATGTCGGGCCGGGCGGCGCGGAGTTGGGCGATGAGGTTTTCGTAGACGGCCGACTTGTACGGACGATGCATCGCGCGCAGGACGCGGTCGCTGCCGCTCTGCATCGGGAAATGGACGTGCGGCATCAGCTTCGGCAGCCGCGCGAACGCCTCCACCAGGTCGCGCCGGAACCCGATGGGATGCGGCGACGTGAAGCGCAGCCGTTGCAATCCCTCGGCCGCGTGGACGGCGTCGAGGAGCTGCACGAACGGGCTGCGGCCGTCGGCACCTTTCGGGAATTCGTGGCGGCCGTAGAGATTGACGATCTGGCCCAGCAGCGTGATCTCCTTCACCCCACGGGCGACGAGCGCGCGGATCTCTGCGACGATCTCGCCCATCGCGCGCGAACGCTCCGCCCCGCGCGTGTCGGGCACGATGCAAAACGTGCAGCGCATGTTGCAGCCCTGCATGATCGACACGAACGCGCTCCCCTGCCCGGGACGCAGGACGTGTTCGCGGATCGTCTCCTGCGAACCGGCCTCTTCCTCCACATCGACGATGCCGAGGCGCAGATCATCCCGGCGCGGGGTCTCGGTCTGCCGCGCGCGGCGGCGGGCGACGGCCTCGTCCACGTAGTCGGCGACGCGGTGGAACTTCTGCGTGCCCACGACCAGATCGAGCCGGGGCATCTCGGCGGCCAGACTCGCGCCGCGCGATTGCGCCATGCAGCCGAGAAAGCCAAACACCGTCTCGGGCCGGTTGCGGTGCAGCGCGTGGAGCATGCCCATCTTGCCGATGGCTTTTTGCTCGGCCTGGTCGCGCACGCTGCACGTGTTGAGCAGCACCACGTCGGCCTCAGCCTCGGCTGCGGTCAGTTCGTAACCGCGCGCGAGCAGTTGACGGGCGACCTGTTCGCTGTCGCGCTCGTTCATCTGGCAGCCGTAGGTTTTGAGGAAGACTTTGGCCATCGCTCGGGGCGCGAACATACACGAACACCCAGACCGCCTGCAAACGGGAAGAAAACGGCGCGCGGCGGAGAGAAAGTCTGCAATCGCCCGTGGTTTTTGCGTAATACTCCAATATGAAACACCTCCGATTCGCCCTCTGCTGCCTGTTGTTCCCCCTCCTGCTGCCTGCTTTCCACGCCCGGGGCGAATCCCCCGACAGCGAGGCTATGCGCGCGGACGTGGTTGCACGCCTGACCGAGTTCTACGCCTTTTATTGCCACGGCCTGACGAAAGAGCAGGATGTGACCAACAACGAGGCCAAGACGAAGCCGTACATCAGCGCGCGTTTCCTCAAGAAGATCCGCGAGATGAGCAGCGTCGAAGGCGGTCTGGAAGCCGATCCGCTCGTCTGCGCGCAGGACAATGATCCGAAGTGGGAGAAGAACATCAAGGTCGCCAACGTCAAAGCCAGCGCCGACGGCAAAACCGCCAGCGCCGACGTGACGCTCACCGGTAGTACCAAGGACATCACCGTCCATCTGCACGTTTCCCTCGTCAACGAGGGCGGCGTCTACAAGGTGGACAAGGTCAAGAGTCTCGACCGGTGAGTCTGGTCGGTGGACGGCGCTCTCCGAGCGGCGTTGGTAATCATCCACGCCGTAGGCGCCTTAAATAATCAGGCGGCTTCGCCGCAAACGGAACCAACGCCGCTCGGAGAGCGCCGTCCACCTTCAAGAGGAGGCGACGCGCCTTTGCTTCAGACCGTGAACCCGCCGTCCACGTCGAGCGTCGCGCCGGTGATGAACGACGCCTCCGGGCTCGCCAGAAACGCCACCGCCGCGGCGACCTCCTCGGGTTTGCCGTACCGGCCGAGGCAGACTTTCTTCTTGATGAACTCGGCTGTCCCGGGGTCGGGCTCGCCGTTCATGTCGGTCTGGATCGGCCCGGGCTGCACGGTGTTGACCGTGATGTGCTTCGCTCCCAGGTCCCGCGCCCAACCGCGCGTGTACGCGGCGACAGCGGCCTTGGTCGCGCTGTAATCGGCCAGGCCGGGCATCGGGGATTGTTTGCCGATGATCGAGCCGATGGTGATGATCCGGCCGCCCGCCGGTAGGAACGGCACCGCCGCGCGGGTCGCCGCAACCACGCCGTTGATATTGACCGCCTGCTGGCGGGCGAGTTCGGCCACGTCGCACTCCGGGTCATCGATGGCCCCGGTGATGAAGACACCCGCGTTGTTGACCAGAATGTCCAACTTGCCGAATTGCTCGGCGGTCTTTTTGACCAACCCGGCCACCTGCGCGGCGTCGGCCTGGTCGGCCTGGAACGGCGTGACGCGCACGCCATGGGCCTCGCGCAATTCACGCGCGAGCGCCTCGGCCTTGTCGGCGGATGCAACGTAGCTCAGGGCCACGTCCGCGCCGTCGGCAGCGAGCCGTCGCGCGATGGCTGCGCCGATGCCGCGCGATCCGCCCGTGACGAGGGCGGTCTTACCGGAGAGAGGTTTGTTCATAGGAGATAGGACAAAAGAAGGCGGAGGCAGAAGAAGTGGGACCACCCCGTGAAGTTTGGAGATTACCCTCGAAAGGTTTCCGCTTCCGCCCCTATCTTCTATCTTCTGACTTCTGTCAGACCTGCGCCAGGCCGCCGTCCACGAACAACTCGACACCGTTGACGAACGACCCTTCTGACGAGGCCAAAAATACCGCCGCCGACGCGACTTCCCCGGACTGGCCGATCCGGCCGAGCGGGACGCCCCCGACGATCTGGTCAATCAGAGCCTTGTCCTTTTCCGCGTCGCCTGACCCCTTGCCCATGATCGGTGTCTGGATCGGGCCGGGACTGATGACGTTGACGCGAATCCCGCGATCCTTCAGGTCCATCATCCACGCGCGGGCGAAGGAGCGCACCGCCGCCTTGCTCGCCGAGTACACGCTGCCCCCCGCGAAGCCCTTGGACCCGGCGACGGAGGCATTGAGGATGATCGACGCGCCTTGCGAGAGCAGCCCCAGCGACTTTTGCACGGTGAACAGCAGGCCCTTGACGTTGGCGTCGAAGATCCGGTCGTAGTGCTCCTCCGTGATCGCGTCGAGCGGGACGAACTCGGCGATCCCCGCGTTGGCGAAGATCACGTCGAGTTTGCCCGCCTGTTCCTTGATCGTGGCATACAGGCGGTCGAGGTCCACGAGGCTGGACACGTCGCCCTGCACGCCGGTCGCGCCCGCGCCGATCTCGGCCACGGCGGCGTCGAGTTCCTTCTGGCGGCGTCCGGTGATGAAGACGCGCGCGCCCTCGACGACGAAGCGTTGCGCGGTGGCCAGGCCGATGCCGCTGTTGCCGCCGGTGACGAGGGCGATCTTTCCTTCGAGTTTCTTGGACGAGGTGCTCATGATTTTTGTATCGTTTGGTACATATCTATAAACGCTCGCCAAACGTCGTCAAGCGGATTATTGTACCGGGAGGTATGAAACCCAGGGAAAGCGCCTGTTCGCCGGGCCGTCCGCGCTGCTTCGACGCCGACGCGGCGCTCGACCGCGCCTTGCAGGTTTTCTGGCGCAAGAGCTACGAGGGCGCGTCGCTGACCGACCTGACGGCGGCGATGGGGATCAACCGGCCGAGCCTGTACGCGGCGTACGGCAACAAGGAGGCGCTCTTTCGCAAGGCGCTGGACCGTTACGCGGAGGCTGCCGACAGCGCGGTTCGATGCGCGTTGGAAGAACCGACCGCGCGCGGGGCCGTCGCGCGTGTTTTGCGGATGGCGGCGGACGGTTCGGCTTGTCCGAGCAATCCGCGCGGATGCCTGATGGTCAGCGCCGCGCTGGCCTGCGGCGAGGAGGCGGAGACGATCCGCCAGGAACTCGCCGCCCGGCGCGCGGGCACGGAGATGCTCGTCCGCCAGCGGCTCGAACGCGCCCGCGCCGAAGGCGACCTGCCCGCCGGTGCGAGCCCCGCCGACCTCGCGCGCTACGTGGTGACGGTGCTGCACGGCATGTCCGTGCAAGCGGCGGGCGGGGCGACGCGCGCGGAATTGCAACGTGTCGCGGAAACGGCCTTGCGAGTCTGGCCGGCGTAGGTTCCTGTCGGATCTTGCTGTTTCCGCGATGGATTCTCCCCCGTCCGCTCCAGTCCTGCTGCGCTCGAAGTTCGAGAGCGAGATGCAGGTGCGCCCCGACGACATCGACATGAACCGGCACGTCCACAACAGCCGGTACTTCGACTACGTGCTGGCGGCGCGTTACGACCAGATGGCGCGCTGCTACGGGATGCCGATGGAGACGTTCATCCAGCACGGCTTCGGCTGGGTGGTGAAGGCGACCTACATCCAGTTCAAACGCCCGCTCGGGCTGGGCGACTGGATGATCGTGCGCACGTGGATCGACGACATCGTGCGCGACGGGGTGAAGGTGCAATTCCAGATCCTGCGCAAGACCACCGGCAAGTTGTGCGCGGACGGTTATTGCGACTACACGATGGTCAGCCTCGCTACCGGACGCGGCGAGACGATCCCCGAGTGGATCTGGACGAAATACGCGATCTGATACGGGCTGGCGGCAAATCGAAAAAGAGATTTAGCGCCGCATTTACCCTCGCGGACGATTCAGCTAATCCGGCGTTGACGCTCGACGCACTGGAATCACGCAGAAGTCAAAAGTACCCCGTCTCCTCTTTATGAAAGCACTCGTCTGGCACGGCAAATCCGACATTCGCTATGACTCCGTCCCCGATCCGAAGATCGAGAACAGCACGGATGCCATCGTCCGCATTACCTCCACCGCCATCTGCGGCAGCGACCTCCATCTCTACGATGGATTCCAGCCCACGATGAAATCGGGCGACATCATGGGCCACGAGCCGATGGGCATTGTCGAGGAGGTGGGCAGCGGCGTGACCAACCTGAAAAAAGGCGACCGCGTGGTCGTGCCCTTCACCATTTCCTGCGGACATTGCTGGTTCTGCGACCGCACGTTGTTCTCGATGTGCGACAACACGAACCCGAACCACGAGATCGCCGAGAAAGCGATGGGCATGTCGCCGGCCGGGCTTTTCGGCTTCTCGCACATGCTCGGCGGCTACGCGGGCGGGCAGGCGGAATTCCTGCGTGTGCCCCACGCCAACGTTGGGCCCATCGTCATCCCCGACGGCATCCCGGACGAGCAGGTGCTCTTCCTGTCGGACATCTTCCCGACCGGCTACATGGCGGCGGAGAATGCGCAGATCGAGCCCGGTGATACCGTGGCGGTCTGGGGCTGCGGCCCGGTGGGACAATTTTGCATCCAGAGCGCCTGGATGCTGGGCGCGGGTCGCGTGATTGCCATCGACAGCGTGCCCGAGCGGATGGAGATGGCCCGCACGAAGGGCAAGGCGGAGGTCATCGACATGAGCAAGGACAACGCTTACGACCGCATCATGGAAATGACCGGCGGACGCGGCGCGGACAGTTGCATCGACGCGGTTGGCGCCGAGGCACATGGCAGCAACATGCTGGAGGACATCGCCGACAAGGTGAAGACGGCCCTGATGCTGACCACCGACCGCCCGGCGGCGTTGCGGCAGGCGATCATGTGCTGCCGCAAGGGTGGCACGCTCTCCGTGCCGGGCGTCTACGTCGGCGTGCTGGACAAGGTGCCCTTCGGTGCGGCGATGAACAAGGGCCTGACGATCAAGATGGGCCAGACGCACGTACAGCGTTATCTCAAGCCGCTGCTGGAGTTGATTCAGACGGGCAAGATCGATCCGTCGTTCGTCATCACGCACGAACGACCGCTCTCGGAGGGACCGGAATTATACAACACTTTCCGCGACAAGAAGGACGGCTGCATCAAGGTCGTACTCAAACCCGCCGCTTAAAGAGGCAGTTGGGGATGCCGTTTTTGCGGCACCGGAAAGCGCGACCAACCAGGAAGCGCTTTGATATTGGGCCAGGACGGTGCGGGCAGATGCCCGCGCCGAACGCCGGATGGTTATTTCAGCCCGTCGGTCATGCGCTTCACGCAGGCTTCCATGTAATCGGCGAATTTCTGCGCCTCTTCGGGTTTGACCTTGCCCTGGATCGCGGCGGCCTTGGTTTGCAGGTCGGTCCCCTTGGTCTGGAAATCCTGTGCCTTCGCGGCGATGGCCTGCAATTTCGCGGCGTCGTTGGCGTTCGCGGCGGCCATGTAATCCTTCATGAACGCGACGTATTGGCTCACGAAATCATTGTAGTCCTTGGCGAACTGCGTCACGGCCGGATCGCTGAACGACGGCGTGTCGTCGGCGTGCGCGAGGCCCGCGAAAGCCAGGAAGGCGAGCGAGCAGCAGAGCAGGACGAGACGACGGCGCAGGGTGGAGGAAAGGGAGTTCATGGATTGGTGTCCGTCCAGTCTGTCCGGCGGCGGGGCGGCGGGCAAGCGAATTCGAATCGTGGTACCACCTGACCTCTTCAGCTCCGGCAGGACAATCGTGGTATCGCCTGACCTCTCCAGCCCCGGCAGGGGCGTAAGAATTTAGCCCACGGCGTGAGCCGTGGGGATGTCACCGCAGAAGGTCGAAGCCCCGGCAGGGGCGTAAGAAAACCGGCGGGACTGTCCATGAA
>CALMVM010000119.1 GCA_937873255.1 uncultured Verrucomicrobiota bacterium
CCTGTACGTGCAGGTGGGCGTCACGCTGCCCGAAAACCCGAGCGACGAGGAACGTGCGTTGTGGGAACGGTTCGCCGCGCTGGACGGGGGACGGTGAGGTATCCTCCGCAACCCCGCGTCTCACGATGGGCCGGGGGCATCGCCTTCTGGTTGTAGGGCAGGCGCTCCGCCTGCCGCGTGCTGACGCGGGATTTGGGAACAGATGAAAGCGGGGAAGCGTGCAACAGGCAATCGGCGTCCCGTCACTTGGCAGGCGATGCGCCTGCCCTACAACCAGAGGGGGCGCGCCTCATCCCAAACGGGAGCGGGTGTGCCTCAAAACAAAGCGCCCGGCGCGGGAAATTGCTTCCCCGCGCCGGGCGTCGGTCAATTTTTCGCCGCGAGGGCGAAAGGTTACACGTAGTTGAGGTGGCCGTAGCCGCAGGTGAACCAGGTGTAGCCGGCCGGGATATAATAGGTCAGGCCGCACACGCCGCAGGAATAATAAGCTCCCGAGGACATGTGGCCGGAGACCTCGGAGTCATCCTTGGGGGCCGCACCCTTGTAGCCCTGATCGGCGGGCAGGTCGCTGCCTTCCGGCACGGGCTTACCCTTTTTGACGATGAACGGTTCTTTGGTTTCTTCAGGCATATACTAGCGTTGGTTGGTTGGTTGGTTGGTTCTGACGGTGAGAGCGAACGCCTGCACCGGCGTGGGCCGGCCGATGTTTTACCGGGGGCGGTTTCGATTTGCAACCCAAAGTGTTCGGGGAAATCAATTTGCCTCTGGGAACTTAGTCGGTCCGGCGTGTCTTGGTGGGTGCCGGCATTCGTGGTTCTCGCCAGAGGAACGCCGTCCGGGGCCGGACTTGCAAAGATTTTTTCCGTAACTCGCTCTACAACGGCCGGATGACCACCGGCGAGGGCCGGGGCGGGGCTGGTGGCGCTGGCGTGGGCGTGGCGGCAGGTACAGGCGCGGGCGGCTTGCCCTCGCCGTCGATGTGGACGGTCACGCCCACCGTGAGCATCTGGCCGAGCTTGACGGCATCCCAATTCGCCAGCCGGATGCAGCCGTGACTGGCCGCGCGGCCAATCGTCTCGGGGTTGTTCGTGCCGTGCAGGCCGATGCCGGGGCGGTCCAGGCCCATCCACATCACACCGACGGGGCTGTTCGGGCCGGGGGGCAGATTGACGAAATTCGCGCTGCGGACCCCGTGTTCGAGCATGCTCTCGTCGTAGCGGAAAAACGGCAGGCTGGCCATCGTCTCGATCTTCCAGACCCCCGGCGGCGCGGGCAGGGTCGTCGAGCCGGGCGTGATGGGAAAACTGGCGATGAGTTGGCCGTCCTCCAGCACGTCGAGCATTTTTTCCCTCGTGTAGACCATGACCACGCGCGGGCGGAACTCGGGCCGGGGCGCGAGTTGGTGGCCGTCCTTGCCGACGGCGACACCGCGTCCGACGTAGAGCGGCTCGGCGACGTTGGGCACGCGCACGAGATCGCCGGGGGCGAGCGCGTCGAGGTTGCGGCCGGGGTTGAGCGTGCGCAGGAAATCGCGGCTGGCGTGGAAGCGTTCGCCAAGCATTTCAAGGATCGAGGTATAAGGCAGCGCCTTGAGCCGACCCTGGGCGGCGTGGTCGTCGGGCACGGGGCCGACCTGCGCGGCGTCGTCGGCCGTGACCGTATAGCGGGCATACGGCTGGATCTCGCGGACGGTAGGCAGCGCCGCGAGCAGCGCGGGGCCGGGCGGCGGCAGGTCGCGGTGCGTGGAAGTGGCGTAGCGGGCGAGCGCCTTGCGCGTGAACTCGCCCGGTTTGCCGTCGAGCTTGCCGGGGGCGAAATTCTCGCGTTCCAGGAAAATCTGGAGCCGGGTCGTGTCGTCCGCCGAAAGCGCGGGCGGGGCAACCGACGATTTAATGGCGGCGGCCGGTGGCGAAGGAACGGGCGCGGCCGGGCGGCGGCCGACGCTGCCGGGCGGCTGGAACTGCGCCCGCGCGGCGGCGGCGGCGAGCAAGAAGACGGCGGCGAGGAGCAAACGCATGACGCGACAATGTAGCGTCGCCGTCAACCGCGCCGGCCATCGAAGAAGACGTTCCCCATCCAACAGGCGCGGGCGGCGCGAATGGGACAACGAAGGAATCTCTCATCATGGCCGCGCTCGACTACATTCTGGACACTTTCTACCTCAAAAAACCCGTCGAACTGCTCAAGCAAACGGGCTCCGAGTGGGTGGACGACAAATGCCCGACGCTCGGTGCGGCGCTGGCGTACTACACGGTGTTTTCGCTCGCGCCGTTGATCCTGCTGCTCATGTCGGTGTTCACGCTCTACATGCCCAACCACGACAAGGTGCAGGCGCAGCTCAAGGATCAGGTCGGCCAGATCGCCGGCAGCAGCGGCGCGGACGTGGTCGGCAACATCATCTCCGCCAACGCCAATAAACCCAAGGCCGGGATCATCGGCACGGTGGTCGGCGTGGTGGTCGCGCTGTTCGGCGCGAGCGGCGTCTTCGGCCAACTCCAGGAATCGCTCAACACGATCTGGGGTGTCAAGGCCAAGCCCGGGCTGGGGATCATGGGCTACGTCAAGTCGCGCTTCATCTCGTTCGGGATGGTCGGCGGCGTGTGTTTCCTGCTGCTCGTCTCGGTGACGATCACGGCCATCATCAAAGGCTTCAGCGACCAGCTCAATCACCTCTTACCGGGCGGCTCGGTGCTGACGATGATCGTCTCGCTCGTGCTGAACTTGGTGGTCATCACGGTGCTCTTTGCGATGATCTTCAAGTTCCTGCCCGACGCGAAGAT
>CALMVM010000120.1 GCA_937873255.1 uncultured Verrucomicrobiota bacterium
TTGCCTTGATCCACTTTCACGGAACTATCCGCCACCTCCACCAACAGGAAAACGTCTTCGGCTTCAGGGTGTTTATCGGTGTAATAGTCGGCTCGCGGCTTGACCAAGGCGAGATCGGGCACCGGTTCCGAATGATCGTTGAGTCGTACGGGGAACTGGGAGCGGATGATCCATCGGTCGGCACCATGGGGAGCAAAGAGAGCATGAAGCCTCGATCCGATACCGGAATGGAAGGGACCGATGGGGAGCATATCCAAAATCTGGCCGTCGAGGAGTTCAACTCTGTCGTCAGGTTGAAGAATACCCACTTCCTCCAGGCGATAATAGTCTTTGACCGTGAAGCGGTGATAGGGAATCGCTTCGGTTTGCATTGGAGATCATTTTGGGCGCATCCTTGGACGGAATCAAGGCATCTTTGGGAGCCTCGCCACCACAGCGTTCGTTTATCTCCAACCCCTAGCGTTTTCCGTTGCCTCTGACCGCTAGAGATGGTAGTATCTATCTCCAAACGGGAGACTCTCCCGTCGCTGTTCTTGCCATGCCCAACCCGAACGAGAAAATCGATCTCATCGACGTGTCCGTCGAGATGTCCCGGTCCTTCCTGGATTACTCGATGTCCGTCATCATCTCCCGCGCGCTGCCCGACGCGCGCGACGGCCTCAAGCCCTCCCAGCGGCGCATCCTCTACGCGATGCACGACCTGTCGCTGTTCCCAGGCCGGCAGCACCGGAAATGCGCGAAAATCTGCGGCGACACCTCGGGCAATTACCACCCGCACGGCGAAGCGGTGATCTATCCCACGCTCGTCCACATGGCCCAGCCTTGGGCCATGCGCGAACGCCTCGTGGACGGCCAGGGCAACTTCGGCTCGGTCGAGGGTGATCCGCCCGCGGCCATGCGTTACACGGAAGCCCGCCTGACCCACCTCGGCGCGGCGCTCATGGACGACATGGGCAAGGACACGGTCAACTTCGTCACCAACTACGACGAGACGACCACCGAGCCCGCCGTCTTCCCGGCGGCGTTCCCGAACCTGCTGGTCAACGGCGGCACGGGTATCGCCGTCGGCATGGCCACCAACATCCCCCCGCACAACCTCGGCGAGGTCATCGACGCCGTCTGCGCGCAGGTGGACAACCCCGACATCACCGCCGACGAAATCCTCACCCACATCAAGGGGCCGGACTTTCCGACGGGCTGCAATCTGCTCGGGCTTTCGGGTATCCGTTCCTACGCGGCGACCGGGCGCGGCTCGCTCAAGATTCGCGGCAAGACGACCATCGAGGAAACGCGCGGCGGCAAGGAGCAGATCGTCATCACCGAGATTCCCTACGCGGTCAACCGCGCCGTGCTCGTCGAGCGCATTGCGGAACTGGTGAACACGAAGATCATCACCGACATCACCGCCGTGCGCGACGAGTCGGATGAGAACACGCGCGTCGTCATCGAACTCAAGCGCGAGGCCATCCCGCAGATCGTCGTCAACAACCTCTTCCAGCACACCGCGCTGGAAACGACGTTCTCGGTCAACATGCTCGCCATCGACCACGGCCGGCCGAAGCTGCTTTCCATCAAGGACGCCCTGACGGCGTTCATCGAGCACCGCCGCGAGGTCGTGTTGCGCCGCACGCGCTTCCTCCTGCGCGCCGCCGAGGAACGCGCCGAGGTGCTCGACGGTTTCCTCGTGGCGCTGGCGAATATGGATGATTTCATCCGCATCATCCGCGAGAGCGCCAACCGCGACGAGGCGCGCGTCAAGCTGCTCGCCCTGGAATGGAACGAGCGCCAGATCGCCGGTTTCGGCATCGAACTCCGCGAACCCCGCCGCATGACCGAAGGCCGCTACGAACTCAGCGAGCGGCAGGCCAACGCGATCCTCGATCTGCGGTTGTACCAGCTCACCGGGCTGGAGCGCGATAAGACGATTGCCGAGTACACCGAACTGATGGTCACGATCCGCGACCTCATGGACATCATCGCCAACGAGCACCGCGTGCTGTCGATCATCAAGGAGGAAGTCCAAGCCATCAAGGCGAAGCACGCCACGCCGCGCCTGACCCAGATCGTGCCCGACGCGGGCGAGATCAACATGGAGGACCTCCTCGCCAACGAGGGCGAGTTCATCACGATCACGCATGCGGGTTTCATCAAGCGCACGCCCGCCAGCGAGTACCGCGCGCAAAAACGCGGCGGCAAGGGCGTCATCGGCATGGCGACGCGCGACGACGCGGGCGGCGACGTGGACAAGGGCGATTTCGTCGAGCACCTGTTCACCGCGAGCACGCACGATTTTCTGATGTTCTTCACGAAGACCGGGCGCTGCTATGTGACGAAGGTCTACGAACTGCCCGAGGGCAGCCGGACCTCCAAGGGCCGTTCCATCGTCAATTTCCTGGAACTGCGCCCCGACGAGAAGATCGCCGCGACCATCCGCGTGCAGCGCCGCATTGTTCCCACGGACGAGGGCCCGGAGGACATGACGTGGACCGACCCGACCTTGCACGTCCTCTTCGCCACGAAGGTCGGCGTCGTCAAGAAGACGGAGCTTTCCGATTACAGCAACGTGCGCAAGGGCGGCATCATCGCCATCAACATCGAGGACGGCGACGAACTCATCGAGGCCGAGTTGACCAACGGCAACGACAGCCTAGTGCTCATCACCCACGACGGCATGAGCCTGCGCTTCAACGAGGAGGACGTGCGCTCGATGGGCCGCACGGCGACGGGTGTGTGGGGCATCCGCCCGGAGGACGGTGATTACCTCGTGGCGATGGTCGTCGTCAAACCCGAGGCGACGCTGCTGGTCGCCGGCGCGAACGGCATCGGCAAGCGCACGAGTTTCGAGGAATACCGCGAGCAGACGCGCGGCGGCAAGGGCATCATCACGATGAAGACCGGCGATAAGACGGGCGGCGTCGTGGGGGCCCTGACCGTCATGGACACCGACGAACTCGTGCTGACCACCAACAAGGGCAAGACCGTGCGCACCCGGGTCAGCGAGATCCGCGAGACCGGACGCAACACGAGCGGCGTCAAGCTCATCGACCTCGACAGCCGCGAGAAACTCCAGGACATCGCCCGCGTCGTCAGCCAAAGCGGTGACGAAGGAGAAACCCCCGCGACCCCGCTGCCGCCTGCCGAAGAGAGCGATGGCGGTGGCGACGCGACCGACAATTCGTACCCCAACACGGACGAGGAAGGGACGGGAATTGAGTGAGATTCTGCCCGATGGCGCTTGACGCCCACGAAAACGCTCGGCTATAAGCCCGTGAAAACGTCGTTCCCTCCCCGTCGGCGGACCCCGCCGCCTGCCACGGTCGTGGCGCGAGGAGGCGCGGCCAGTTCCCCGGCCCAACGCTCGATCACGGGCGGTCGGCCGGCGCAATTTTGATGATTGTCAGGGAAAACTCTATCCGGTACTTTCCCCAGCAAGAGTCGAAGCGCGTCACCTCCTCCGAAATCTCCCATGGGCAACGCTTTCCTGCACCCGGTTCCACCGAAGCCCCGTTTCAAGCTGGGTAAAATCCGGGGCGGGGCGGTGGCCTGTCTCTGCCTGTGGGCGACCGCCGGCTTGTCCGCCGCGCCTGTCCCCGCGCCCGATTCCGCCGCGGCGGCGGCCGTCTATCGGCAGGCGATGGAGAGCTTCAACAAGGAAGATTACTCCCGTGCGCTCGACCTGCTCGCGCATGTTCCCGACACCGGCAAGCCGGGCGAACAGGCGGACGTTTTGAATCTGCGCGGGGCGATCTTCCTGCACCAGCACCAGTACGACAAGGCCCGGGCCGCCTTCGCCAAGGCCATCGAAAAAGACCCCGGCCTGTGGGCGGCGCGCTTCAATCTGGCCGAGGTAAACTTCCGCCAGGGCAAGTATGCCGAAAGCAGCCGGCAGTTCGAGGAACTTCTCGGACGCACGAGCCGCTGGACCCGCTCGGACGAGCGCGGCTTCCTGCAATACAAGCTGCTGCTCACCCAGATGCTCGCGGGCAAGGAAAAACCCGCGCAGGCCTACATCGACGAGCACCGTGGTGACCGGGTGCCGCCGCTGATGTATTATTATTTGAACGCCGCGACCGAGCGCCGGCGCGGGCACGACCGGCAGGCCGAGCAATGGCTGGCGCAGGGCGACGCCCATTATTCGCCCGCCAACGAACAGG
>CALMVM010000121.1:0-2283 GCA_937873255.1 uncultured Verrucomicrobiota bacterium
CGCCGAAGGAGATCGCCGTCTGCTGTTCCAGCGCATCGGAGGTGGCGACGGTCAGCCGGTGGTTGGCCGCGTATTTCGCCACGAGGCGTTCGATGATGGCGTCCGCCGTTCGCCCCGTCGGCGCGTAGAAAATCTGGATGCCGTCGCGGCCCTCGATTTCCTCGGTGACGCGCGCTCCCTGGCCGTCGAAAACCAACACCACCCGCACGCCGCTGTGGTCCTGATAGTCGGTCAGCGCCCGCACGAGCGCCTCGCGTGCCGCGCCCATGCGTCGGACGTGCAACGCGCGCAGTTCCGGCCACGCGAAAATGACGCTGTGGCCGTCCACGAGGAGGTACTCGGCCATGGACGCCGCACGATCAACGGATGAGCGCCTCACTTGCCTGCCAGAACCGCGCGGCGAGATCGGCGTCGTACGAAAGTTCCGACGAACGCACCTCCCGGTCGCGGTCGAAGTATCGCCCGCTGACCCCCGCCAGCGCCGGGTCGGCCGCCAGCCGCGTCACGCTGCGCGCCGAGCGTTCCGACGACAGCATGAATGGCTTCATCAGGCCGATGAGGAGTTTCAACACGCCCCGGCTCGCCTGCCAGATCCCCGTGCGGACGACGCCCGGGTGCAGGCAGTTCGCTGTCATCGCGCTGCCCTGGAACTGGCGCGCCAACTCGTAGGTGAACAGCACGTTCGCCAGCTTGGAAATCGCGTACGCGCGAAACGGCTTGAAACGCTTTTCACCCTGCAAATCGTCGAAGGGGAGGGTCTTCAACATCCGGTGGGCGTCCGAGGAAACCGTCACGACCCGGGCGTCCGGCGCGAGGATTTCGCGCAGACAGCGGGTCAACAGGAAGGGCGCGAGGTGGTTGACGGCGAAGGTTTCCTCAATGCCGTCGGTCGTCAGCCGCCGCTCGGGATTGACCGCGCCGGCGTTGTTGACGAGCACATCCAGGCGGGGAATCCTTGCGCGGAGCGTGTCCGCCAACCGGCGCACGGATGCCTGCGAGGAAAGATCGGCTTCGAGGAAATCCGCCTCGCCCGCTGCCGGTTGCGCGCGGACCGCCGCTAGCGCCTCCGCGCCGCGCGAGGCACTCCGACCAACGAGCCGCACGCTCGCGCCGAGCGCCGCCAGCCCGACCGCCGTTTCCCGGCCGATGCCCGAGGTCGCGCCGGTGACGACGCAAATTTTCCCGCGCATGGAACCGGGTTCGGCCGGGGCACTCATTGGCAAAGTGGTAGGGATGGCTCTCCGGGCCGTTCCCTATTTTCTTCTGCTCGGGCGTGACCGCAGCGAGACGTTTTCCAGAAAACTTAGGGAACGGATCGGAGAGCCATCCCTACCTTTATGTTGGAACGCCTGCGGCGTCTTTACTCCGCTGCCGTCGGGGCGGGCGACTCGTCAGCCTTCGGGGCCGGTTCCGGCGCGGGTGCGGGCGCTGCCGCAGCTTTCGGGGCCTTGGGCTTGGCGGGCTTCTTGGGAGCCTTGGGCGTTGCTTCGGCAGCAGCAGCCTTCGGAGCGGAGGAAGATTTCGGAGCCGGAGTCTTGGCGGCAGCGGCGGCGGCGTCCTTGCGTTGAACGTAGGCCAGGGGGCGGCGGCGTTTGATGACTTTGTTGTATTGTTTGCCCTTCGGGATTATTGTCAGAGGTAGGGAAAGGCCGCGAACGACGGCTGGTTTTCCCCCAATAACGCGAAAACCACCGGCGGCGCAAGGCGCAAGCTGCGCCGGGGACAGACGAGGGTTGGACCAGGGGAGATGACTTCGCCGTTTTTCGTGTTATCTTCCGGGCCTTTTTCGTCTCTGGCCCGCGTGGGGACGCATCGATTCAAATCTCAGAAGCAACCGCCGGTCCGCCCGGCCCATTTATGGATAAGATCAGAAACATCGCCATCATCGCCCACGTCGATCATGGCAAGACCACGCTCGTCGATTGCCTGCTGCGCCAGTCCGGCACCTTCCGCGCCAACCAGAAAACGGACGAGCGCATGATGGACTCCATGGACCTGGAGCGCGAAAAAGGCATCACCATCCGTGCCAAGAACGCCGCGTTCCAGTACGACGGCTACCACATCAACATCGTGGACACCCCCGGCCACGCCGACTTCGGCGGCGAGGTCGAGCGCATCATGGGCATGATCGACGGCGTCTTGCTCGTGGTCGATTCGCACGACGGCCCGCAGGCGCAGACGAAGTTCGTGCTCAAGAAGGCGATGGAGCAGGGCGCGAAGGTCATTGTAGTCATCAACAAGATCGACCGCGAGAACGCCCGTCCGCACAAGGTGCTGGACATG
>CALMVM010000121.1:2293-2854 GCA_937873255.1 uncultured Verrucomicrobiota bacterium
TCCCGTCATCTACGCCAGCGCCAAGGCCGGCTACGCGGTCAAGGAAATCCACGAGGACCGCACGGACATGAAGCCGCTCTTCGACGCGATCATCCAACAGATCCCCCCGCCCAAGGGTAGCGGCGCGGGCTATCTCCAGATGCTCGTTTCCAACCTCGACTACAGCGATTACCTCGGGCGAATCGCCTACGGCCGCATCCTGTCGGGCCGCGTCAGCGTCGGCGACACGGTCGTCGTGGCCCACGGCGACGGCCGGCGTGAACGCGGCAACGTCACGGCGCTCTTCGGCCATCAGGGCATGGAAAAGATCGAACTCAAGCACGCCAGCGAGGGAGACATCATCGGGTTGTGCGGCTTCGAGGACGTGTTCATCGGCGAGACGATCACCGACACCGAGGAGCGGCCCGCGCTGCACTTCGTGGAAATCGACCCGCCGACGATCACGATGGGCATCCTCGTCAACGACGGCCCCCTCGCCGGCCGCGAGGGCAAGCTCGTGACCGCCCGCAACATCCGCGAACGCCTGGTGCGCGAGACGCGCACGAACGTGTCCCTCGGCTT
>CALMVM010000121.1:2882-5166 GCA_937873255.1 uncultured Verrucomicrobiota bacterium
CGGAGAAATGCAGATCGCCGTGCTCGTCGAACAGATGCGCCGCGAGGGTTTCGAGGTGCTCGTTTCCCGGCCGGAGGTCATCTACAAGCGCGACGAACAGGGCAACTTGCTCGAACCGTACGAGAGCCTGACCGTCGACGTGCCCAACGACAATCTCGGCGACATCCTGCAATCCCTGGCGAGCCGCAAGGCGGACATCAGCAACATGGTCCACAACCCGCATTCGGTGCTGGTGGAAGCGACCATCCCCACGCGCGGGTTAATCGGCTTCGAGACGGACCTTGTCAACGTGACCAAGGGCCTCGGCATCGCCAGCCATCTCTTCAAGGAATACGGCCCGCACAAGGGCGACATCCCCAGCCGCGGCAACGGTGTGCTGGTGGCGATGGAAGGCGGCGTGAGCACGGCCTATTCGCTGGACACGATCCAGGTGCGCGGGCGGCTCTTTATCGGCGCGCAGGAGGAAATCTACGAGGGCATGATCATCGGCGAGAACGCCCGGCCCGACGATTTGCCGGTCAACCCGTGCAAGGCCAAGAAGCTCACCAACATGCGCAGCCAAGGCGACGGCAAGGGCATCTCCCTGGCTCCGCCGCTGGTGATGACGCTGGAGCGTTCGCTGGAGTACATCGCGCCCGACGAATACGTGGAAGCCACGCCGAAGTCGTTGCGCATGAGGAAGAAAATCCTCGACGCCAACCTGCGCAAACGCGCCGGCAACGCCGTGAAGGTTTAATCGAGGCGCGCCCGCCGAAGCATTGCTTCGAGGCGCGTGAGGATGGCGGGTTCCTCCTTGAGCACGACCAGGGGGGACACCTCCTCGCGGATCAGCGCGGTGTCGAGCGCCGTGCCTTGACGCAGGAGCACGCCTTCGATGTCCACCCAGTCGCGCTCGCGGGAGGCGAAGGCTTTGTGGACGATCAGGTCTTCCGCCGAACAAGTTCGCAGCCTCCTCCCATCCGGCAGCGGCCAGAACGAGGCGCGCTCCACGCTGTGTTGCTCGAAGGGCACTGCGCCGAGCGCCACGTCCAACGCGATCCCTCCCTCTGTTCTCAATAGCAGGATACGGTGTTGCAAAGCAAACTCGCGCGCATCCGGACGGCGAGGGGCAAACTCGGCAAGAAGGGCGTCTGCCAGCCGCTCGTCATGTTCCCAATCCGTGATGACGGTAACGTCCGCATCCACGGTCAGACGCGGTTCGCCCCAGCGTTGCACGGCGACCCCGCCGATGAAGCAATAGGGCAATCCGACCTCTTCCAATCGCTCGCTCAGTTCAAAAGCGGCGTCGATGACGAGCGGGATGTTCATGGCTGCGCATGAAAATTCTTTGCTGCTCGATGAAGCCGGCTGATTCGGCGCGCTCGGGCGAAATCCACATCGTGCCGGGGTCAAACGCCATCTTCGCGAACAACCGCCCCGCTTCTTCCTCGGTCAGCGCGCGGAGTTCTTGCTTCCTGACTTCTTCCAGCGCCTTGCCCCGTTCCTTCCACGCTGCCACCCATGCACGAGTTTGGTCATCCGGTGGCACAGACATGAAACCACCTTAAACGCGCGGCTCAAAGGCAGCGAGAGAAAAAGGGGCTATGCCGGTGCGCCAACCCGCCCCCCTTTTTTTGTCGTTGACAAACCCGCCCGTGAGCTTAACCTTGCGTCCGTTGCTCGTCTCATCGCCTTCCTGAGCAGGCCGGCATTTCGCCATTTCGGTTCGCGCCGGCCCCTTCTCCGCTCGGGATGTTGAACAAAGTGGGGCAACGTTCAGTCTTCTCCCTCGGTATGGCGGGTCATAGCAAGTGGTCGGAGGCCCAACGCAGCGCGGCCTCCGGTAAACGGGTAAAGGAAATCGGCGCGTCGGCGCGGTTCGACGGCCGCGTTTCGTTGCATCCCCGGCTGTGCCCGCCGACGAAACCCAGACATGACCGAAGACACCGCCCCAGCAGCCGCTTCCCTGCCGGAAGGGGAAACCCGACCAATCCCCCCGACAACAACCGCGAAAAAACCGGCGGTCCGCCGCAAACCGGCCGCCCGCGACGGCAAGACCGGCGCCCTCCTGAACGGCGAAACCGGCGGCGACAGCGCCGAATCCGGTAATGGCGAGTCCAAGCCGACAGCGAAAAAGACGACCCGCCGCCCGCGCAAGGTCGTCCCGGTGGAAAACGAGGGGGTGAAAATTCCCGCTGCGCAGCCGGTCCTGCTGTCGTCCGACACGATGGGGCGTTCGCCGAGCGTCGAGGCGCATGTCGAAACTCAGGTCATCGCGCCCGAGGCATTCAGGGCCGTCGAACAG
>CALMVM010000122.1:0-3171 GCA_937873255.1 uncultured Verrucomicrobiota bacterium
ATACATTCTCGACAAGTACGCGCTGCTGCCCAACGGCGCGAGCATGGGCGACGGCTACGGGCCGATGGTCATCGCCGATGCCTCGCGTGGGGAGATTCCCCCGGCGGTGCGCGCGGGCGAACAGGTGGCGGTCATCGATTGGCTGAAAACCCGCAAGATCGCCGTGCCGGGGTTGAAGACAAGTGCCTTCCTGTCGTTGCGCCTCTACATGGCGGACTTCGAGCACATCGTGGTGCCGTTCGACCGGATTTTCGAGACGGTGCAAAGCGGCGAGGCCGACGCCGGACTCATCATCCACGAAGGCCAACTCACCTATGCCCGCGACGGGTTCACGAAGATCGTAGACCTCGGCGAATGGTGGAAAAACAAGACCGGCCTGCCGTTGCCGCTCGGGGGCAACGTCGTCCGCAAAGATCTCGACCGTGAGGTGCGCCGGGAGCTTTCGCAGATCATGCGCGAGAGCATCGACTACGGCCTCGCCCACCGTGCGGACGCCGTGCAGCATTCGATGCCGCTGGCGCGCGGGCTCGACGTGCCGCTGGCCGACCAGTTCATCGGCATGTACGTAAACGACTACACGCGCGACTACGGCGATATCGGCCGCCGAGCGATCCACGCGTTTCTCGGCGCAGCGAGCGAGCACGGTTTCATCCCCGCGCCGGTGGAGTTGGAGTTCGTCGAGTAGAACTTGAACAATTGGAGTCGCATACGGGCGTAAAGGGCGGAGTTGCCATGAATTTGCTCCCGTTTTTGTTTTCCGCGCTCGGTATTGCTGGGCTTTTCTTCGTTACCAAGAGGAGAATCGATCGCCGCAACGAAGATAGGATCGGAGGATTTTCCAATTCCGGTGACATGCTCGGCGGAAATTCGATGGACGGCATCTTGGCCCTGTGCTCCCTCGGACTCATCATCGCAGGGTTTTCTGCGCTGGTCACCATCAGCAAACCCGATCCGTCGAATGCAGCTTCTTCTCTAGACCAAAAAAATTCTACTCCGACTCACACTCCTGCACTTTACGTCAACGAGGCTGACACTGCTTACCGGGCCGTCAATCTCTTCATGGACTATATATACAATCGTCTGAAAGATCAGACATCCAACCCCGAGCGTGATGTTCTCGTCCTGGAACAGCGAAACTGGTTGCAGCAGCGCGAACTCATCGCAAAAATCGAAGAGCGCATCCGCTTCACGCAGCAGCGTGCCTACGAACTAGAACGGCGCTGTCAGAAGCTAGAACGACGCTCTGAGTAAAATCCCTTCGGCCGGCGGCCAGGTTCAAAAATGCACCGCCAACCCGCCGTAGTATCCCCGACCCAGCGTGGGGTAGCCGTAGACCTCGAAGTAGCTCGTATTTGTGAGGTTTTCGACACGCCCGTAGACGTGCAGGTGGTCGTTGATCCCGTAGTCGGCGGTTAGCCGCAGGTTCGTGTAACCGCCCAGGTCGAAGTTTTGCGCTTGGCCGAGCGCGTTGAACGTCACGTCCTCGCGGCCGTTGACAACCTTCGCCTCGATGCTGGTATTGAGGTTGTGCAATGGCCCCGGCCAGCGATACGCGGCACGGAAAAACGCCTCGTTGCGCGGGCGTCGCGGCAGACGTGCGCCGGGGGCGAGGTTACCGAAGTTTCCACCGGCCGTGTTGACCGCGTCGAGGTAAGTGTACGTCGCGCGCAGTTGCAGGTCGCGCACGGGTTCCCAGGTGGCAAAGACTTCCGCGCCTTGCGTGCGCGCGCTGCCGAGATTGAGCGTGGCGAACGTCACGCTGTTGAAGCCGATGACGTTGGACAGGTCGTTGTGAAAATAATTCGCGCCGAACCGCAGCCGCCCCTTGAAGAACGCCTGCTCGAAACCGGCGTCGTAGCCGAACGTCTTTTCCGGGTCGAGCGCGTCCGGCGGCCCGCCCGAAAAGATGCGGTCCTGCGGCGTCGGCGGACTGAAGCCAGTCGCCACGCTCGCGCGCAACGTCGTGCCCGTCGGCGCGACGAAATACGACGCCGCGAGCCGGAACGTTCCCACGTCGCCGAAGAGGTTGAAATGGTCGTACCGCCCGCCCGCGACAAATAAGAGGTCTTTGACCGGCGTGAGCGACAACTGCGCAAACACGGCCTCGTTTTCGGTGAAATCCTTCAGATACCGCGCCTGCGGGCCGTACGTCTGCGACACGAGGGGCCGGTCCTGATTGACGAGGACGTTTTCGTAGAACACGCCGCTGGTCAGCGTCAGCCAACGCGTGAAGGCGATGTCGTTCTGATAATCGAGTTGGTATCGGTGAAACGTCGCGCGGCTCGGCCCGACGAAACCGTCGTCGTTGGGATTGTTGACCTGCCGCTCCTTGTCGTATTCGAGCACGAGCCGGTGGTGCCACCAACTCGTCGCCTGCCACTCGACGTTCGGCGCGTAGAGTTGGCGTTCGGTGAGCAGGTTGTCGACCGGGCGGGGGTCGAAGATCGTGTTTGGACTCGAAGCGTCGGAGTTCGAGTAAAGCACCAACACCCCGAAACGCGGCGCGCTGCCGCCGGCGGATGTCAGGGTGAGCGGCTGCGCGGTGAAGCCGATGTTCGCCAGCACGGCGGTGTTGGGGTACTCGTTGTTGGGCCGCTGGTTGTCGGTGTCCAGTCGGCTGAACGCCAGCGAGTAGTCGAAGATGAGCGGATCGGAGGATACCGCCGTCGTGTTCGACGAAACCTGTTTGCCGCCGTCGGTTCCATCCGTGCCGCGCCGGCCGCCGAGAAAGCCCGCGATGACGAGGCGTGCGCGGTAGGTGCCGAAGTTACCACCCTCGGAAGACGCGTCCACCACGAACGGACGCGACGACTCCAAACCGTCCCCGCGCCGGCTGAAAAGCTGGATCGTGCCGGCGGCGGCGCGCGGTCCGTAAAGCGTGCTCTGCGGGCCGCGTTCGACCTCGATGCGCTCGATGCCGTCGCCGGTCAGGTCGGCGAAGTTGAATTGCCCCGCCAGCCCCTGGTTGAACGGAATCCCGTCGATGAGCACCTGCGTTTGCTGGCTTTCCAGTCCGCGCGTGAAAACGCTGGTGAGTTGCCCGGGCGTGCCGGATTGCGAAACCGAGATTCCAGGCACCTCGCGTAACGCGTCCGCGACGCGGTCGGTCTGGCGTTGCGCCAGGTCGGCGGCGGAGATGACGGTCAGCGCCGAGGGCGAACGGTCCTCGGC
>CALMVM010000122.1:3181-7500 GCA_937873255.1 uncultured Verrucomicrobiota bacterium
TGCCGTGATGACGAGGCGGTCCAGTTCCCCGTTGGGCGAACCGTTGGGTTGATCGGTGGTCAAACCCGGCGGCACGGAGGCCATGTCCTGTCCGCGCAGGGACGAAGCGGCCAGCGCGGGCAAAATCAAGAGGGTGGCAAAACGGCGTGGGAAGCGGGCCGGGGAGCGGCGCGCGGGATTAGTGGTTATCATGTCGGAGTCTCTGGCGAACGCGAGAGAACGTCCGAACACGCCGCGCCGGGCCGGTGCCGTCACGAACCGAAAAATTCGCGGCGACGACCAGCGGCGGGCTCCGCTCGGGGGAGCCTCTCATCATCCTTATTTTTGCGAAGGAATTTGCCCGGACGACACCGCACACGCGGCGGTCCGGAATGAGTGCGGATCAGGCAAGTATTCTGGCTCCTAGTTTGCGGCCGGGGGACGCCCGGCACTCCTTCCACCCGTCTTCACCCCATCCTCGCGGACGGGATTGACCGGCGGCAGCGTTCCGGACCGGGATGACGTGCGCGTCATCTCCGGGCCAAGCGGCTGCCTTGGGTGGTCGTCTCTAGTTACAGCAGCGCAACTGCCCCCGGTTTTCACGGGGTTCCATGCGCCGATCCACGGTGAACTGCAAAGAACAGGCTCCCGTTGTAGGCCGCGGACGGGGTGGGTGCAAATATTTTTCCAATCCCGACGTCTCGCGGTACCCCAATGCCCGTAGTTGACGCGCCAATTTTTTCGACCGATGGCTGTTACGATGATGTCGGCGCTCACGCTCGCGGTCGTTCTGCTGTCGGCGGTTTCGCTGGGTTTGTTGGGGTGGGCGTTGCGCCTGCGCAGGAAAGCGTTGGAAGCGCGGGTTTTCCGCGATGAACCCGCCGTCCAAGAATCGCGTGAAATGGCGGCGTTGCGAGATTTGCTGGCGTCTCTCCACGAACGTTGCCGGCTGGCGCAAGACCGGGCGGCCGAAACCGAACACGAATTGGCCGCACTCGTTTACGCGATTTCTCACGATCTGCGCGCGCCGTTGCGCGGGATCGACGGGTTTTCGCAGGCGGTGATCGAGGACCACGGGCGTCATCTCGACGCGACCGCGCAAGCCTACCTCGCCCGCGTTCGCGCGAACGCGACGCAGATCAACGCGATGATCGACGACCTGCTCGCGTTGTCGAAGGTGGTCCGCGCGCCGTTCCGCCCCGAGACGGTCGATGTCAGCACGCTGGCGCGGTCGATTGCCGTGGAACTCTCTGCCAGTGAGCCGACGCGGCCGGTGCGCTGGGAAATCCCGGCCAACATCGTGGCCACGGCCGACCGTGCGCTGTTGACGGAAGCGTTGCGGCAACTTCTCGCCAACGCCTGGAAATTCACCTCGGCCCGGGACGTGGCCCAGATTTCCGTCTGCACGCTGCCGCCCGACCCGGAGTACCCGGGCGGAACCGTTTATCAGGTGGGCGACAACGGCGTGGGCTTCGATTTGCAGTACGCCGGACGCTTGTTCGGACCGTTCCAAAAGATGCATTCGCCGGAGGAGTTTCCATCCGGTCGCGGCATCGGCCTGGCGCTCGTGCAACGAATCGTCCGCCGCCACGAGGGGCGGGTGTGGGTGGACTCCGCGCCGGGGCAGGGGGCGCGCTTTTCGTTCACTCTCGCGGGCGATCCCACGGTGGCGGAATTGGCAGGCGTTCCCTCCGCCGAACGAACCACCCCGTTGTCCGCCGCCCATGGCGCGGCAGGTGCTCCACTTTCGAAGGCCACCACCGTATGAGCGCCGTTGCCGAACGCCCCAACGTCGCCCCGGGCAAGACGATCCTGCTCGTGGAGGATAACCCGGACGACGAGGCTCTGACGCTACGGGCGTTGAAACGCAACGGCCTGAGTCATCAGGTCCATGTCGCGCACGACGGCGTCGAGGCGCTCGATTATCTGTTCGGCCGGGGCGCGTTCGCCGGGCGCGATTTGCGCGACCAGCCGACGGTGACGTTGCTCGACCTGAAGCTGCCCCGTCTCGATGGACTCGAAGTGCTTCGTCAACTGCGCGCGGATCAGCGCACGCGCTGTCTGCCCGTGGTGATCCTGACGAGTTCGCGCGAGGACCAGGACCTCGTGCAGGGATACGGCTACGGGGCAAATAGCTACATTCGCAAGCCGGTCGATTTCCACCAGTTCGTCGAGGCCGTCCGGCAGGTCGGTTCGTATTGGCTCGTTCTCAACGAGGACCCTCCCCGGAACGCCTCATGATCGGCACGGGCTCCAGTTCGTTCGCCGACAGCGAGGCGGGTCGGGAGCGGCGGCACGACACGCCGCTGACCGAATCGACACCCGCGCGTCGTCCTCTGCGGGTGTTGCTCGTCGAGGACAACCCGGACGACGCCGAGATGATCCTGCGCCTGCTGCGGCGCGGCGGCTACGAGCCGGATCATTTGCGGGTCCAGACTGCCGAGGCGCTCGACCAGGCGTTGGCGACGGGGCGTTGGGACGTGGTGCTCTCGGACTACGCGATGCCGCAATTCGATGGCTTGCGGGCTTTGCGCCTGCTGCGCGAGCAGTCGGCTTTCCTGCCGTTCATCGTCATCTCGGGGAGCATCGGGGAGGAAACGGCCGTCGCCGCGATGCGCGCCGGGGCCAGCGATTATTTGATGAAGAACAACCTCACGCGCCTGCTTCCCGCCATCGAGCGGGAACTGCGTGAGGCCGCCGAGCGCCAGGAGCGCGCCCGCACCAAGAAGGCGCTCCTGGAAATGCAGGAAAAATTCCAGGCGGTCTTCCGCGAATACCTCGACGTGATGCTCGTGCTCGACGCGGTCAACGGCGACATCCTGCACGTCAACCACGCCGTCGCCCACACGATGGGCTACGACGAACGCTGGCTGGCCGGGCAGGGTTTCGAAACATTCTGGCCCGCCGAACAGCGCCCGATGGCCCGCGCGGTGCTCGAACAGGTGCGCGCGAAGGGATCGGCGTTTTACTCGGGCTGGTTTTTGCGGCTCGACGGTTCGGCCTGTCCGATGGACCTGCAAGCGAGCCGGGTGCCGTGGGGGCACACGGAGGCAATCATCGTGACGTTGCGCGACGTGACCGAGCGTCACCAGGCACAGCAGCGTCTGGCCGAGGAGAAGGAACAACTCGCCATCACCCTGCGTTCCATCGGCGAGGCCGTCGCCACGACGGACATGCGCGGCTGCATCGCCCTGCTCAACGGCGTCGCCGAAGAACTCACCGGCTGGACTCAGCACGAGGCCGCCGGGCGTCCGCTCGCCGAGGTGTTGCAACTGCGTTCGGGCGCGGGCGGCAGCGCGTCAGCGTGCCACGAGGCCGTCGTCGGCGTGCTGCGCAGCGGGGGGATCGTCGAACTGACCAAGAACGTCACGCTCCGCTCGCGCGACGGCCGGGAATGCGCGCTCAACCTGACCGCCGCGCCGATCCGCCGCCACGAGGACGGACTCATCAGCGGCCTGGTGATGGTATTCCGCGACATGACCAGCGAGCAGAAGCTGGAGGAGGAACTCCAGAAGGCGTCCAAGTTGGAGAGCGTCGCGCTGGTGGCGGGCGGCATCGCGCACGACTTCAACAACATCCTCACCGCCATCCTCGGCCACCTCTCGCTCGCCAAGACGACGATGTCTCCCGTGCCGCCGGTCATCGGCACGATTGAAAAAGCCTGCCTGTACGCGACCGACCTCACCCGCCAACTCCTGACATTTTCCAAGGGCAGCGTGCCGAACCGGCAGGTGGAATCCCTGCGCGAGGTCGTGCGCGAAGGGATCGAGTTTTCCCTGCACGGCTCCAGCCTGCGGTGTGCGTTCGATCTGCCGGACGACGTGGCAGCCGTCGAGGTGGATCGCGGCCAGATCCATCAGGTGCTCAACAACCTCGTCATCAACGCCATCCAGGCGTCGACCGAAGGCGGCATGTTGCACGTGGAGGCGCGCAACATCGCCGTCAGCCACGAGCAGCCCGTGGCCACGCTCGAACCTGGCCGCTACGTGCGGCTGACGGTCCGCGACAACGGCACGGGCATCGCGCCCGAACACCTCCCACGCATCTTCGATCCGTATTTCACCACCAAGAACGCCGGCAGCGGGCTGGGCTTGGCGACGGCGTATTCGATCATCAAAAAACACGGCGGCGCGATGCGGGCCGAAAGCGAGATCGGCGTGGGCACGTCCTTCCTCATCTACCTGCCGGCGGTGTCGGTCGGACCCACCGCCACCGCCGGGCAACCCATGGCGCAGGCCAGCGGAGTCGCCGTCCCGTCGGCGACCGGCAAGCCGGCACGGGTGCTGTTCATGGACGACGAGGTCGTCCTCCAGGAGCTCGTCGGCGCGATGCTCGAATAC
>CALMVM010000122.1:7510-15644 GCA_937873255.1 uncultured Verrucomicrobiota bacterium
GAGGAGGCGCTCGAACGCTATCAGGAAGCCCGGAACGCGGGCGAACCGTTCGCCGCCGTCATCGTGGACCTGACGGTGCCCGGCGGCATGGGCGGTCATGAAACCGCGCAGCGTTTGCTCGCGCTCGACCCGCAGGTGCGCACGGTCGTATCCAGCGGCTACTCCAACGACCCGATCCTGGCGGATTTCCGTCGCTACGGATTCGCCGGCGTCATCGCCAAGCCCTATCAGATGGCCGAACTCGGCAGGGTTCTGGAGGAGGTGATCGCTCCGTCGCGGTGACACGGGGGGCGGTCAGTTCATGATCTCGCGCGCGTAGACGTTGAGGGTGATGACACCGCTCGCGTCCGGCGCTGCCTGAATGTGTGTGATCAGGAACGGACGCTGCTCGTCGCGGCTGATGTCGGTGCCCGGCGCGGGCAGGGGGCGGTCGGCCGGGTATTCCACGATGATGCGTACCCGATCTTCGGCGGCGGATCGCAGGACGGCGTTCCGGATGCCGCGTGCTTTGTTCTCGCCGAACGCGCGGACCGTGAATTGCCCGCTCAGATAAACGGTTTCTCCGTTCAGGCCGCCCCGGTCGTGGAACGCCGCCACCTCGCCCATGCGCAGGCGTTTGCCGGCGGGCTGCTGGCCGGGTTCGTAGGTGCGCCACGTTTTCGAGTTGTCGACGACCGCCGGAGTCGGCGTCGCGAGACCCGCCGCGGGCGTCGGGGTCGTGGAGGGTGCTTGGAGTAAAGGCTGGAGCGACACGGCGTTGTCGCCGGTAGCCTTGACGACCGGCGGGGCAGTCGGCTTCGGCGTCGGGGTGCTGTTGAGCGCCACGAGGGCCGGCGTCGGCGAGGCCGTCGGTTTCTTGCCGGCCGGCGACGGTTTGCCGCCGGGCGTGGCGTTGTTTTGCGCGACCTGCACGGACGGCGCGGGCGTGGCGCTGGGAGAAGGTTCGGGCGTCGGATCGACCCCGCGCAGGACCGTGTCGGGTTTCTTGTCGGTTTCGCGGTACGCGGTCAGCGGGCCGAAACCCGATTTCGTGCGCAGGCTCACGTAGGCGTCGTTCGCCTGTTTGTAGCGGTCCCCACGGATCACGGGGAAACCGGCGGCGACGTTGAGTTCCGTGGGCGGTTCGAGGCTGAAGCCGCCGTCCGCGCCCTTGAAGACATACGAGCCGTAGTTTAGCGGCACGACGGTCAACAGCAGGTGCCCGTCGTCGAGCTTGCTGGCGTGCAGCACGGCGGTCAGCTCGTAGGTCCGGCGCAGTTCGATGTCCATGCCGGTCTGGAGGTTGCGCTTGATGACGGGGGCGACCTTCGCCGGAGCGCAGTACAGGTGTTCGATCAGCAGTTTGGGATAATCGCTGGCGACTGCGAGCGTGACGACGCCCGAGGGCACGAAATCGCCCGCGCCGAGTTCGTAGGAATCGAGAATGGTAAATCGGCCGGTGACGTAGGGCACCGTGTCCTTGGCGGCGTTACCCTGGTAGTTACGCAGGTAGCTGCGCTCCAGTTCGACGTTGAGCTGGCGCAGCTCGGTGGACTTCAGCGCGCTGAAGCGATTATAGATTTTCTCCGGCCCGAGAAATTCGCCTTTCGGCGGCTCCTGCACCTTGAACCGCTGCGGCGGGTCGATCTTCTTGAGCTTGCGCAGGATTTTGTAGCTCAGCGCGGTTTCCGGGCGGCCGAACACGAGGTAGCTGCCGACCCAACTCGCCATGCTGAAGCCGAGCAGCAGCAGAATGAAGACCGTCCAGAGAAACAGGTGGCTTTTCTGCTTGGGCGCGTGCGAATCGACCGGCGGGCGCAGGAAGTCCTCGTTGATGGTCGGGGCCGGCTTCATCGGCGGAAAATGCAGAATGCAAAATGCAGAAGTTCAGAAGAAAAACGGGGCGGTGAACGACAAGACCGTCTCTTTCGGGCCGAGAATCTTTCCCGTCTAGTTTTGTCCGGTCACGCCGTTTGCGCCGCCCCGACCGTTTCCGGCTCGAACGACGTGCCGCAGCCGCAGGTGCGCCGGGCGTTGGGGTTCTGGATGCGGAAACCGGTGCCGGTGAGGTCGTCGCAATAATCGATGACCGCCCCACGCAGGAAGCCGAGGCTTTCCTTGTCGATGAGCACGCGGACGCCGTCACGCTCGATGATCTCGTCGTCGGCCTTGGGCTCGTCGAAATTCATCCCGTACTGGAGGCCCGAGCAGCCGCCCTTGTCGATGAAGATACGCAAACCCGACCCCTCGGGCGCGTCGGAGCGGTCGGCCAGCAGGCCGCGCAGATGTTTGACGGCGTTGTCGGAGATCGTCATCATGGCAGGTTGTCGGAAACGCTGATAATTTAGCACGGGCCAAATCCGAAAGAAACGACGAATGACGAAAGCCCGGAGCGGCTGTTCGCGTGTTCGTCCAGATCGATAAGCCTTCCGCCCTTCGTCCTTCGTCATTTTCCTCCATGAGTCGCGTTGCCCTGTTGTCCGAGATCGTTGCGAGTCAGGTGGCGGCGGGCGAGGTCGTGGAAAGGCCCGCCTCGGTGGTCAAGGAATTGGTGGAAAACAGCCTCGACGCGCGGGCGACGGCGGTGGAAATCGTCATCCAGCGCGGCGGCATCGCCCTGGTGCGGGTCTCCGACGACGGCCACGGCATGGACCGCGACGATGCGCTCCTTTGCCTCGAACGCCACGCCACCAGCAAAATCCGCACGGGCGCGGATCTCGCCGCGATTGCGACGCTGGGGTTTCGCGGGGAAGCGCTGCCGAGCATCGCCAGCGTGGCGCGTTTCCGGTTGGCGACGCGCGAGGCCGGCGCGCTCGTCGGCACCGAAATCCTCGTCAACGGCGGCCGGGTCGAAAAGGTGCGTGATTGCGGCGACGCGCCCGGCACGAGCGTCGAGGTGCGCTCCCTGTTCTTCAACCTGCCGGCGCGCAGGAAATTCCTCCGCAGCGAGGGCACGGAAGCGGCGCACGTCGAATCCCACATCCAAACCCTCGCGCTGGCGCACCCGGCAGTGCGGTTCACGTACGTACGCGACGGGCGGACGGTTTTTCAACTGCCCGGCGTGCGGCGTTTGCTCGACCGCATCCGCGACCTGGCGGGCGAGGAGGCGGCGGGGGAATTGACGATGATCGACGCGCCCCGGCAGGTGCCGCCGGGCGGGCTCAAGATTTCGGGTTTCATCGGCAAGCCGGGCGTCAGCCGCGCCACGCGGATGAGCCAGCGCGTCTTCATCAACGGCCGGGCGGTGGAAAACGCCGTCGTCAACGGGGCGTTGCGCGAGGGTTACCACACGGCGCTCATGAAGGGACGGTATCCGGTGTCCTACCTGTTTCTCGACATGGACCCGGCGGCCGTCGATGTGAACGTCCATCCGTCCAAGCGCGAGGTGCGTTTCCGCGAACCGGGCGTCGTGCGCGAGGCGCTCGTCGCCGCCGTGCGCCGCACGCTCGAAGCCGGCCGCGCCGACTGGACGCGATCCTTTCACCAGGCCCCGCTGCCGGAGGTGGCGCCGCTGGTGTTGCCCTTGGAGCAGGCGCAAATGGATGCCGTCTCCCGGCCGATGGCCCCGGTGGACTCCGGCGTGATCCGCCCGCCGATCACGAGGATCGATCCACCCGAGAGCTTGTTTCCCCCGCCGCCGACTTCCGCGAGACCCGCGCCCCTGTTCGTTCCGCCCATCGCGGACCCGCCGAAGCCAGCGGAACCCGCCCCGCCGAAAAATGGCACCGGCCAGTTCAACCTCCTCGGCGTCCTCGGTCGTTTGTACGTCCTCATGGAAAACAAGGACGGCCTCGTGCTCGTCGATCAGCACGCCGCGCACGAACGCATCCTTTTCGAGGAATTGCGCCGCCGCCTGGAAGCGAACGACACCCTCAGCCAGCAACTCCTTTTTCCTCTCACGTTGCAGATGAACCCGCGTGACGCCGACTGGCTGCGGCGGCACCTGGAACCCCTCCAGCGCATGGGCATCGGGCTGGAAGATTTCGGGTCCGGCTCGTTCAAGCTAGACAGCCTGCCACCATTCCTCCAAGTGGAGGAACCGCTCTCGCTGTTGCGGGAGATCATCGACGCGCTCCAGGCGGCCGGCTCGGGCACGTCGAAGCTGCGACTCGGCGAGGAAATGATCGCCAAGACGGTTTGCCGGCATGCCGTGAAAGCAAACGACCGCCTGCGCGAACGCGAGTTGGTCCGCCTCCTCGACGACCTGCTGGCCTGCGAGTTGCCGTACTGCTGCCCGCACGGCCGGCCGACGATGATCCAGTTCTCCTACGCCGAGTTGGAGCGTAAATTCGGCCGGCGGACCTGATCGAAGACGGCTTCCACGCCCCGCGCGAAACTTTCCTCCGGCGGCCCGGCCGGACTGACGAGGCCCGCCGCGTCCTTCGCACGATTGCTGCCGCCGTCCATCGCTACGCCGAGACCGGCCCAACGCAGCATCGGCGCGTCGTTCTCGCCGTCTCCGAAGGCGACGGAACACTCGCGCCCGACCGCGTAATGCCGGCACACGACTTCGAGCGCGCGAGCCTTGTCCGCGCCGGCCGCCATGAACTCCAGATTTTCCCGGTCGGTGGCGACGATCCCGAGTTGGCCGGCGTATTTCTTTTCCAGGCCCGCGCGTATTTGCGTCAAGGCGGACGGCTCGCCGTACCAGACGATTTTCAGCGCCGCCTCGCCTTTCAAATCGCGCAGGCTTCCCGGATAACGCTCCGCCTTTTCGTTGACGCGAGACTCGTAAAGTTCCGTCCAGTGGTTCGTCTCCGTGACGTACAGGTGGTCTCGGTGATAATACACCACGGTATAACCAGCCGCTTCACCTTCGCCGACGAGGCTGTCCGCCAGTGCGGCGGGGATGAGCACCTCGTGGAGCGTCTCGCCGGTCTGTGGGTCCTTGACCAATGCGCCCGCGCAGGAAATCAGCAGTCCGTCGAGGCTGAGTTGCCGCTGGTAGCGCAGGCTGTTCTGGTGCCGCCGACCCGAAGCCAGGATGAATTCCGCCCCGGCGGCCTGCAAACGGCGCACGGCGGCGAGGTTGGCGGCGCTAATTTCCTTGCTCGGACCAAGCAGCGTGCCGTCGAGGTCGCTGGCGGCGAGTCGGTAGGGAAATGGCGGTGCGTCCATGCGTGGCGGTGCGTCCACGTTCGCGCGGCAAAATTTCTTGGCAACCTCTCATCTTCGGGCCAACGTGGCTGCCCGGCCGGCGTACCCCGCGACGGCTTTTGCCTCCCAACTTCCGTACCCGATGGACCCGTGTTCCCACCCCGAACTCAAAATCTTCAGCGGCACGGCCCATCCCGAACTCGCCCGGCGCATCGCCGAATACGTCGGCGTGCCGCTCGGCGAGGCGCAGGTCAAGGCGTTCGCCGACGGCGAGACCAGCGTGCGGATCATGGAAAACATCCGGGGCCGGGACGTGTACATCGTCCAGCCGACCTGCCCGCCGGTGAACCACAACCTGATGGAACTGCTCATCCTCGTGGACGCCGCCCGGCGCGCGAGCGCGGCGCGGATCACGGCGGTGATGCCGTTTTTCGGTTACGCCCGGCAGGACCGCAAGGACCGCCCGCGCGTGCCGATCACGGCCAAGCTCGTGGCAAACCTCATCGTGGCGGCGGGTGTGAACCGCGTGCTGACGGTCGATTTGCACGCGCAGCAGATCCAGGGGTTCTTCGACATCCCGGTGGATCATCTTTACGCGCTGCCGGTGTTCCTGCGGCATCTGAGCACGCAAAAATTGGAGTCGCTCGCGGTCGTCGCGCCGGACGTCGGCGGGATCAAGGTCGCCGATTCGTACGCCCGCGCCCTCGGCTCGCAACTGGCGACCGTCGCCAAGAAGCGCAAGAGCGACACGGAAGTGGAATCCGCCTACCTCATCGGCGAGGTAGCCGACCGCAATGTCCTGCTCGTGGATGATCTGACGACCACCGCTGGCACGATCACCAGCGCCGCCCGCATCTGCAAGGAACACGGCGCGCGCTCGGTCCGCGCCGCCGTGACCCACGCCGTCCTCACCGACATGGCGGTCGAGCGGTTGCGCGACTCGGTCATCGAGGAATTGATCACCACCAACAGCATCCCCACGCGCGAGGCCCAACTTCGCGATTGCCGCATGACCGTGCTGTCCATCGCCGCGCTGTTGGGCGAGGGGATCAAGCGCATCCACGGCGACGAGTCCGTCAGCGGGCTTTTCAACGTGGAGACGATCAGTTGAAATCCGGCCGGCGCGCCGGTTCGCATTGCGGGGTTGCAATTTGCGAAGTTTGCTCCATCTTCCGTCCCTTCCATTTTTTCCTATGGCTATCCAATTGAAGATCAACGCGCAGCCCCGGACCGAGTCCGGCCGCAACGCGATCAAGAAGATCAAGAGCGCGGGCTTCGTGCCGGCGGTCATCTACGGGGCGAAAGACCCGGCGCGCAATCTTCAACTCGTCGAGCGCGACCTGGACCGCCTGCTCGCCCACGCCAGCAGCGAGAGCGTGCTCGTGGAAGTCGCCATTCAGGATGCAAGCGGCCCGCAGACCCGCACGGCGCTCGTCCAGGAAGTCCAGCACCACCCCGTCAGCGGCAAGGTGCTCCACGTGGACCTGCACGCGGTCGCCATGGATGAACTCCTCACGGCGGAAACGTCGGTCGAAACCGTCGGCGACGCCGCCGGTGTGGCGACGGGCGGCGGCGTGTTGGAAGTGACCCTGCGCACCTTGGAAATCGAGTGTTTGCCGGGCGACCTGCCCGAGTCCATCACGGTGGACGTGAGCGCGTTGCAGATCGGCGACTCGATCCACGTGCGCGACCTGAAGTTGCCCAAGGGGGTGACCGTCCTCAACGACGCCGACTTGACGGTGGTGTCCGTGGCTGCTCCGACCGTCGAGGAGGAGCCCGAACCGTCCACCGCCGCCGAAGGCGCGCAGCCCGAGGTCATCAACGAGGCCAAGCCGGCCGACGGCACGACCTCGGCCGCTTCCTGAGTTTCCCCGTCATCCGTCCGGGCCGGCTTTTCCCGGGGCCGGGCGGGCTTTTCCGCATGTCCTCCGCCGTTCCCGTCGCGCCCGCCATCCGTCTGGTGGCGGGTCTCGGCAATCCCGGACGCGAGTACGAGAACACGCGGCACAACGCCGGGTTCATGGTCGTGGACCGCCTCGCCTCGCGCCTGGGTCTGACGCTCGGTTATTCGAGCAACTGGCAGACGCTCTGGGCGCGCACGGCGGACGGCTGCACGTACCTGAAGCCCATGACGTACATGAACGCCAGCGGGCGTTCGGTGCGCGCGGCGGCACAATTCTATAAGATCGACCCCACCGAGACGCTCATCGTGTTCGACGATCTCGCGTTGCCCCTCGGTCGCCTGCGTTTGCGCAAGGAGGGTTCTTCCGGCGGACAGAACGGCATGGAGTCGGTCATTGAGCACCTCGGCACCCCGGCCGTTCCCCGTCTGCGCGTGGGCATCGGCGCGGCGGGCGGACGCAGCATGGTCGATCACGTGCTCAGCAAATTCACCGCGCGCGAGCAGGAGACGCTCGACGCGGCGATTGACCGCGCCGCCGATGCCGTCGAACATGCCCGCCTGCACGGCGTGGAGGCGGCGATGAACGTCTTCAACCGCGACCCGGCCACCCCCGGGCAGCCCTGACCCTTTCCCAACAACACCCACCACCCAACAAACTTTTCGTTTATGAAGAACCGCTACGAGGGCCTTTTGGTCCTGGATACCCAAGGCAAGGAAGACACCGTCAAGGATGTCATCGACCGGCTGGAAAAAGACTTCGAGAAGGAAGGCGCGAGCATCGAGCAGGTCCAGAAAATGGAGAAGCGCGAGTTCTCCTACGCGGCCGGCGCGCTCTCGGGCGGCTACTTCGTGAATTTCGTGTTCCAGGCCGAGCCGACCGTCATCGAAAAGCTGCGCGTGAAGTTCAAGCTCGACCCGGAAGTTTACCGCCAAAATTATCAGAAATTAGCAGCGAAAAAGGCTGTCAAAAAAGCCTGATTCTGCTACATTTCCTACATGGCGAATCTCAACAAAGTCATGCTGATCGGGAACTTGACCCGTGACCCGGAAATCAAGTACACCCCCAAGGGTTCGGCGATTGCCGAACTCGGCCTCGCAATCAATCGGTACTACACCACCGAGAGCGGTGAGAAGAAGGAGGAGACGACCTTCGTG
>CALMVM010000123.1 GCA_937873255.1 uncultured Verrucomicrobiota bacterium
GGCCGAGCCGGCGCTGTATCTCGCGGGGATGTCGGCGGTGTTGAGCGCGAGTCCGGCGGGGCTCGACAAGGCGGTGGCGCTCTTTGAGCTCGCCGCGCGCCGCAACGGCCCGTTCCGCCTGCGTGCGCGGCTCCAGCAGGCCGACGTGCAAAACCGCCTCGGCAAAGGCCGCGATGCCCTGACGCTCTACGACGGCGTGTTGACGGCCACGGCGAACCTGCCCGCGCTCCGGGACGAGGAACTGGAGGCGCGTTGCGCGGCGTTGTGCGGGCGAGGGCAGACGCTCATTTCGTTGGCGACGGCGGCGGCCGACGACCCGGCGCGGCTGCGCGAGGCGGTGGGGACGTTCGACCAGTTGGCGGCGTTGCCGGGGGCCGGGCTGCTGTGGCGTCGGCAGGCTCTCACGCTCAAGGGTCAGGCGCTCGAAAAACTCGGCGACAGCGACGGCGCGCTGGCGGCATACGACGACGCGCTGGAAGGCCCGGAACCGGCCGCGGCATCATCGGCCACCGCCGCCACGCCGCCGGAATGGACCTGGTTTTACCGGGCGGGGCACTTGGCGGCGCTGTTGTTGGAAAAACGTTCGCAGTGGGAGGCCGCGATTGCGATCTACGCGAAGCTCGCCGCCGCCGACGGGCCGATGAAGAGCGAGTTCGAGAACACGCTCAGCCGCCGGCGGCTGGAGCATTTCGTGTGGGGCGAGGTTGGAGCGTCGCCCTGAAGGGTGCTCAGGATCGGTTCGGGCTGTGCGCGCTCCGTCAAGGTCCCAGCGTCATGAAGATGGATCCACTCCGACCATCCATCGCCACGCCTTCCGGTTAGCGCACGTACTTGAGGACGACAAAGCTGCCGGGGATCATCCTGGGCCGCGTGCGTTGTCCGCCCGGAGCGGGCGTCGACGCGGCTTCGAAGTCCGCGGCCGCCAGATAGATGGCATGTGTCGCGGGATCGAGCGCCATCGTGCGCGCGCTCTTTTTGGTCGGGACGTTCTCGACCACTTTGAATTCGCCCGGCGGCTCTTCCTTGACCACGGTCAGCGTGCCGTCACCGCAGGATGCGAAGGCGAAACCCGTGGCCGGGTCGAACGCGTCGGCGTCCACGCCCTTGCCAATGGCGGGCTTGGCGAGCACCTTGCCGCCCTCGGCATCGAGCACGATCATCTGCTCGTTGTGGCACCCTGCGAAAAGCCGGTGTCTGGCGGGGTCGATCGCGAGGCCCGTGGGCGCTTCGCCAGGAGCGAGGGGCCAGCGATGCGCGACGGTGTTCTTTTGCACGTCGATGGCGAGTGTTTCGCTCTTGTCTTCCAGGTTGACGAACAGCGTGCCCTTGCCGTCGGACACGGCGAACTCCGGCCCGCCGCCCAGCGGGATCGTGGCGATGACCTTGGCCGTGGCCGCGTCGATAACCGTGGCGTCGTTGCTGTCGCCGTTGAAAGCGAAGATGTGCCTGGTCATCGGTTCGTAGATGATAGCGTCGGGTTTTTTGCCGACGGCGACCGGCTCGCCGATGGGTTGGAGCGTCTTGAGGTCGAACACCACGACCTTGCCGTTTTTGCCACTGGTGGCGAACCCGCGATTGCACTCCGGCGCGAGCGCGGTCCCATGCCCGCCATCCAGGCCCGTCACCTCGCCGACCGTTGTCCCCTCGTCCGTGTCGATGACCTGTACCCGGTCGGTGCGCGTCACGTGGAGGCGATGAGCCTGCGGGTCGAGCGTGAGATAATCCCAGCCGCCTTCGCCGCCCGGCTTCCAGGTCGCTTCGAGATGGTAGCCGGAAGCGCCTGGAACGACCGAGGCTGCCGGAGTCTGGGCGAAGGCTGCGGTACGCACCACCGCAGCACCCGCCAGGACGGAAGCGAAAAAAGCGAGGCGGACGACCGGCGTGGTTCGGATGGGGGAAAGAAAACAGGGGTGAAACATACTTTCGACTTTTTAAGGGTTGGGAATCAATGCGCAAGCCCTCTTTACATCCGGCCGCCGAACCTTACTTTTACGGTCCTGCCCATGACCCCGCACACCAAGCTCTTCACGCCCGGCCCGGTGGAAGTTTCGCCGAAAACCCTCGCCGCCTTCTCGCGCCCGATGATCGGGCATCGCGGCGGCGAGTTCAAATCCCTCTACGCCGGCATCCTGCCGCGCTTGCAGACATTATTCGGCACGCGGCAGCCCGTGTTTTTGTCCACGTCGTCGGCATGGGGTGTCATGGAAGGGGCGATCCGCAACCTCGTCCAGAAACGTGCCCTCAACTGCATGTGCGGCGCGTTCTCCGACAAGTGGCTCGATGTCAGCCAACGTTGCGGCAAACCGGCGGATGGCCTCCAGGTCGAATGGGGGACGCCCATCACGCCCGAGGGGCTCGACGAGAAACTCGCCACCGGCCTCTACGATGTCGTGACGATCATCCACAACGAGACCTCCACCGGCGTGCTGAACCCGCTCGCCGACCTCGCCGCCGTGCTGCGGCGTTACCCGGAAGTGGTGTCGGTCGTGGACACGGTGTCGTCGTTCTCGGCGGTGCCGATCCCGATGGACGAACTCGGCATCGACGTGCTGCTCACCGGCAGCCAGAAGGCGCTCGCGCTGCCGCCGGGGCTGGCGCTGTTCGCGTGTTCGGAACGCGCCTTCGAGCGCGCGGCGCGGGCAACGGATCGCGGGTACTATTTCGACTTCCTCGAATTCAAGAAAAACCAGGAAGGCGACATGACGCCGAGCACGCCGTCCGTCAGTCACATCTACGCGCTGCAATCCAAGCTCGACGACATCTTCGAGGAAGGCGTCGAAAACCGCCACGCCCGGCACGCGCGCACGAACGCCCTGGTGCACGATTGGGTCAGGCAGCAGGGGTTCGAGTTTTTCGCGCCGGAGGGTTATCGTTCGGTGACCCTGACGTGTGTCGCCAACAACCGGAACATTGACGTGGCGGCATGGCTCGGGCGCGTCAAGAAGAAGCACGGCCTGGTATTCGACGGCGGCTACGGCAAGCTCAAGGGCAAGACGTTCCGGCTCTCCAACATGGGCGACGAGACGGAGGAAACCATCGGTGCCATGCTCGCGGCCATCACGGAATGCCTGGAGTAACGTCCCCGCCCGCCGAAGGCGTTCGTCAATATGGTAGGGATGGCTCTCCGAGCCGTCCGTCGATTTCCGGCGAGATACATCGCGCGTACGGGGACCATCCAAGCCAATTCACGGACGGCTCGGAGAGCCATCCCTACCATCGCCAGAACGACCGGCCGCGCGGCAGCCTGTCCGGAGTTTACCGTTCCGACACCTTGCCGGGTAAGGAAGCGTTCAGGCGCTCGACGAGATTGGCGGCCTGCCGGGCGGAGAAACTGCCGCTGATGGCGATCTTGCCTCCGTGGACGGTTTCCAGGATTCGCGGCAGGGCGTAGAGCTGCCCGGCGATCAACAGGCCGAGCTGTTTGCCGACCATGTCCTTGGTGAGTTGCTCGAAACGTTTTTTGCCCGCTTCGGTCAGGTTGATCATGATGACCGGACGGTCCTCCGGGTCATAGTCGAGCGAGACGAAACGCACGGCGCTGCTGTCGAGCAACGGCGGGTCCACGAGCAGCGTGCTCTCCGCCTTGCCGTCGTTCCCCGCCGTCACACCCAGATACGGGCGGGTGTACGGCCCGGGGCGGTCGGCCACCGCGCGCACCTCGAACGTGGCGGCCTCCTGCGCGCCCGTCGTCGCCACCGCCGCGAGAAACAACGCCGCCAGCGTCAGCAGGACCGCGCGGGTCGTTTGCATCAGGCGAAAATCTCCGCCACCGCCACGCGGAACCCGGGCAGATGAGGCTCGGCGGTGAGTTCGTCGTGGATGTTAAACAACTGTGGCGCAGCGTCCGGCCGGAAAACGGTGATCAGACTCACTCTGGGTTCGACGCGCCACACCAACAGCACACCCGAACGCAGATATTCTTCGATCTTATCCAACACGTCATCAGACTGATCGGAAGGCGAAAGAATTTCCACAGCGAGCAACGGCGCGACCTCGATGATCGAAGCATTCGGTGATGTGGCGGCGATCTGCTCGTTCGTGACATATGCCAAATCGATGACCACGTTCGTCGGGGGTTCCCGTCGCAGGCAAAATCCCGCTTCGCCGCTGAGCACCAACCCGGGTGGGGTGGGCTGTTGATTCAGCCAAAGTTGGAGGAGATAGGCGATTTTCGCCTCGGTCCGGCTGTGGGGGAAACTGCGTCGGGTCATGGGACGTTCGTAGAGGAGGCCGTTGATGATCCAGCGTTCCACGCCTTCGTCTTCCGGCAGGGAATCGAACTCCTCGGCCGTCATGGTCCGCCGTTCCTCTTCCAACGAGGCCGTCAGGATCGCGCTCATGCCCCCAGCATGGACACGACACGCGCGCGCGTCAATTCTCTCAGCACCCGCCGCCTCACTTCATCGCGTAGCCGTCGAGTTGCGACCTGAGCGCGGCGAGGTCGGCCGAAATGCGTTCGGCCGCGCCGGGCGGGGGCTCGGCATTGGCCACGGCTTTTTCCTGTTGGCCGAGCAGGTGGTAGAGCCGCGTCAATTCCCGGTACTCGGCGTCGCTGAGTTTTTTCTTGGGCAGGCTGCGGCTCAGGTAGAAGAACTTCGTCTGCGGATTGAACTCGCAGTCGGCCGACCGGTAGAAGACCCCCGGCGCGTCGTCCATGTTGATGAATTCTCCCTTCAACGACTCCCGCGTGCCGATGAGGTTGGTGGCGTCGTAGTCCGGCTTTTGCGCGCCGGGATGGTAACCGTAGTGGTATGTCTCCGCGCCGTCGGGGATTTTGGGCACGACCGGCGGCGTCTGGTTGACGATGGCCTGCACCTGGCGGGTGGTTTTGTCGAACTCCGCCTGGGCCGTCCGCACGGTGTGGGTCCGCAGGCCGGCGGCGATCTTGTCGGGCGTGGCTTGCGGCAACGTCGTGCGCGCGAGCGCGACGATCCCCGCGAACGACGGCGTCCCCCGGTCTTCGGCGAGCGCCTTTTTCAACGTGGCCGCGAATGCCTCGTAATCCTCGC
>CALMVM010000124.1:0-849 GCA_937873255.1 uncultured Verrucomicrobiota bacterium
CTTTCTGGGCCGCGCACAATCCCTCCGATACCTCCACGATGTGGTACCGCAGTCCCCACCGCGCCCACCATCCGGCCGCGCGCAATACAATCGCCGCCATCTCGCCGCTGCCGCCGCCGAGTTCGATCAGATGCCACCGCCCGTTCGCCGCCACCTCGCGCCGATGGCACACCGCCCACGCCGCGACCGCCTCCGCCAGCGCGGGGTGCAACGTCGCCGCCGTCGAGAAATCCCCTTCCCTTCCCACCGTCCGCACCCGCCGCGAGTAATATCCGCGTTCCGGGTCATACAACGCCCAGCGCATGAATTCCTCGAACCCTACCGACCCGCCGGCCCGTGCGATGATCTTCCGCAACGCCTCCGCGCCGGTCACGGTTCGTTCCCGCGCGCCCTCACCCATGGCAACCCCTGCGGCTCCGCGTTCCGGGCTCCGCGTTCCGCGTTCCCTTACATCCCGCATTTCTGCCCCGCTTCGGCGAGGCTGGAATCGGTGTTGAGCAAGCTGGCGAGGTACGGATCAACCTTCGGCGTCAACCCCGGCGCACGCGCCAGCGCCCTCGGAGCCGTCAGGCGCGAAAAGATCGCCGCCTTGATCTTCGAGCGCGCCACGTACTTGTCGCCGTAGCCCATGCCGACGTTGCTCGACCAGAAATGCACGCTCGGCACCCCGTTGAGCACCTCTTCGCCCAGGAACACCACCGAATGCCCGTGCTCGCGTTTGCCGACGTTGTTGTTCCAGAACACCTTCATGAAATCCCCCGGCTGCGCCTTGGCAAAATCCGTGAAGTTCACCCCGATGCCGAGTTCATGGAAGAGCCGCGCCGTCCCCGGCCCGTTGGCGTTCCCCCT
>CALMVM010000124.1:859-2056 GCA_937873255.1 uncultured Verrucomicrobiota bacterium
GTCGCGCTGTCCGTTGATCAGGAGCGCCGCGAACATCCGGTCGTCCGCCGGCAAGTCCCCGCGCATCACCAGCGCGTTGCCCGTCTTCAGGACCACGAGGTACGTCGCCCCCGCGCAATAGCTCGGCTGCGCGCGCTGGGCGTCGATCATCAATCCGTACGGACCGCTGAGCGTCACCGCGCCGCCGAGGTTCATCGACGCCTGGTGGTTGGCCGAATACCCCCCGAGTGAGGGCATCGCGCGGGTCTGCGCGACGACGAGCGCGTTGTAAGGGGCCGCTCCCGGATCGGTCGCCGGAGTTTGCGCGGGGACACTGCCATCGCCGATCCCGAGCAAGATCAGCGGCACGAGCAGGCAAAGGTGGAATTTCATGCGCGGGCCTAGCATCGGCTCAACCCTTTCCGCTCGCAAGCCGACAAACCAATACCGGCGACGTACTCGTGCCAGAAATTTCCGCTTCTGCCTTGTTGGCGTACGAGTCGGCCTGGGCGGGTTTATCGGTGGAGAAACCCCGGCCGCCAGACAGGAGTCGCGAACACCGTTGTCCCCACTCCGGCATCGCGCAGGCATGACGCGGGCTTGCCAGCCTGCCATTTTCCAGGCACGCTCGGCCCGTTTGAGACCCTTTTCATCCCGACACCATGAAAACCAGCCTCCGCCTGTTCCTTGGCCTCCTTTTTTTCGCCGCCTCCGCGAGCAGCTTGCGCGCTGCGGATAGCGACCTCGAGATTCACAGCGTCCCGCTCAAGATCGACTCGACCACTACCAAAGGCAACGAGGGCGGAGCAAATAAAACCCAGGAACATTGGGTCTACCAGCTCACGATCGAGAACAAGGGCTTCCACGACCTGACCGGCCTCCAGGTGAAGTACGTCATTCTCTACACCCACGAGCAGCTAGGCGACAACGTCGGCGCCCTGCCAAAGCGTAAGACCGGTTCTTTCCCCATCCCTGCTTTGAAGTCCCGCGAAAAGCTCACCTTCAAGACAGATGCCGTCGAGTTGCACAAGGCGGTCCTCGTCGGCAACTACATCTATCACTCCGGTGCCAAGCCCAACGCCCAGGACGCGCTGGTGGGCGTCGTCCTGCACGTGGAGCAGAACGGGCAGGTCTTCGCCCAGTTCGCCAACCCATCGAGTCTCGCCAAAGAGCCGGTGCAGTGACCGCCGGGCGGGTTTGCGCCCGAGGGGGGCAGAG
>CALMVM010000125.1:0-4002 GCA_937873255.1 uncultured Verrucomicrobiota bacterium
CCTCAGGATGACAGATAAAGAAGGGGGCGACCCATGAGAGGGTTTGCATTATTTGACCAACACGGAAAAGGGCGCGAACCAAATGCATCGTGCGGCTTACAAACGCAAAACGCCACAGACGCGCAGACTTCTAACCCTGGTTTTTCCAATGGCGCGGCTTGCCCTCCGCCAGCCATTCGAGGGTTGTGTCGAGCCGGCGCAGGCGGGTTTCCTCGCGCTTGGCCTCGTTGATCCACTCAATGTATTCGCGCCGGTGGCTGGGACTGAAACCCTTGAATTTCTCCGCCGCCGCCGCGCTGCTCGCCAGGCGCAAAGCCAGATCGGCCGGCACCTCGGCCTCCGGCTTGCGCGCACCGCCCGCCGGACGCGGACGCGCCGGTTTGCCGGACTCGTTGTGACGGGCGGCCTCCGCGATCAGCCGCAACAGCGTCGCGCCGTCCGGCAAATCTTCCTTTCTCGTGATCCGGCCCAACAGACCCGCCGCCTCGCCAGACTTCTCGCCGAAGCCTTCGCGCGCGAGGGCCTTCTCCAACTCGGGATGCCAGAAGCCGAAAACGCAGTGCGCCTTGAACGCCGCCATGTGGCACATCGATTTGCCCCGGTGGAGGAAAAACGGCATCCCCCACTTGACCGTTTCCTCCGTGTCCGGGCAGCCCTCGTGAACCAGCCGCCGCAGGTGGGTCAGGATCGGTCGGGCGAACGCCGGGGCGTTGGCGATTTTTTCATCGACGCGCGGATCGGTTTTCACGCTCCGTTTTTATCTGAAAACCGCCCGGGAGGTCAACCTTCCTTCTCATGCAAACCCCAGCCGGCGCACGCATTCCGCCGCGACGGCCTCGGGCGTTTCCTCACGCCACGGCACCTCGGCGAAACGCGGCGGCTCGACCGGATCGGTTGAAAAAAGCACGGCGCGCAACACCGACCCCGTGCCGGGTTGGCCGGGGATGATCGACACCCCCAGCGGCAACTGGCAGCCGCCGCCGAGCCGGCGCAGGATTTCGCGTTCGGCGGTGATGGCGGCCCAGGTCGGCGCGTGGTTGATGGCGGCAAGCGCGCGAAGCGTTTCCGAATCGTCCGCGCGCGCCTGCAAACCGATGGCCCCCTGCCCGACGGCGGGCAACATCGCGTCCGGTCCGAGGATCGTCGCGCGGAAACGCAGGCCGTCGTCTGTTTCGAGTCGTTCGTTTTGGGCGTCCACCCGGAAGCCGAGGCGTTCCAAGCCGGCGAGGGCGAGGACGGTGCCGGTCCAGTCGGGGTGTTCGTGGAGCTTGCGCAGGCGGGTGCCGACGTTGCCGCGAATCTCGCAAATGCGGAGGTCCGGCCGGACGTGCAGAAGCTGCCGCGCGCGCCGCAGGCTGCTGGTGGCGATCCACGCGCCCAACGGCAGCGGCGGCAGGACGGAAACCGGCGCGTCCGACCCGGCGGCGGGTGTGTCTTTCCAGACGAGCACGTCGGCCGTGTCCGCGCGCGGCAGAACGGCGGCGAGCTTCAACCCGCCGGGCATGACGGTGGGCAAATCCTTGAGGCTATGGACGGCCACGGAGATCGTGCCGGCAAGGAGTTCGGTTTCGAGTTCCCTGGTGAACAACCCCGGGTCGACTTTGCCGACCAACGGCGGCGACGACACCGCCGCGCTGCCGTCCACGGTGGCGGAAGCAACGTAGCCGTGCCCGCCGGGAGCGAGGTGCGTCAGGCTGAGGTCCTGGCGTTTGTCGCCGGTGGTGCGGATTTCGCGCACTTCGAACCGACCGTCCGGCCACGCCGCGCGCAGGGCGTCGAGGGTGAGGGCGGTCTGCGCCAGCGCGAGCGCGCTGCCGCGGGTGCCAAGAACCAGGGGAAGCACAAAGAGGTGAGGGGCAAAGAGCAAAAGCCGGTCGGGAGCTTGTGGTCAGGAGGCGGAACGTCGCGCCCGCAGTGTGCGACGTAGCAAGTCGGGATGACGAGCACCATCAAAGAGCAGGAAAAACACGGTCTCGCCGGCCTGTGCACGATAATAGAGCGAGTGCGGAAAACGACGCGGACGCATGCGCCGAAAGCCGGCGTAAACGACGCGCGCCGCCTGGGGCTGACGACCTGCCCGCGCCACCGCAGCGAAGAAGGTTCGAGTGAAATCGTGTCCGCTGCCCTCGGCCTGCGCTTCGTACCACGCAAACGCCTCAGCCACATCGTCGAGCAACTCGGGACGCAGCCGCACGGGGGGCGGGACGCTTCCCCCGCTCATAGCCGAACGGCAAGCTGGCGCTTGAACTCCTCCAAGGAAAGCGCGCTGTCAGGAACCGCCTCATGGGCTGACAAACGCTGGTCGAGCAACGTGGCTTCCTCGGGAGAAACGGGCAAAAGATCGTCGTCAGGCTGAGCGGCGATGTGGTCCCACAAATCGGCGACAAGCTCGAGTTGCTCCGCGCGGGAAAGCTGTTGGATGGCGGGCAGATCAGCGAGAGTCATGATCGTGGAAGCTTAGCAGAGCGAGTGAACACCGCCAAGGGAGAAGCCGGTCGCCTGACGACGAAATTGAATTGGACCGAGTGCTAGCGGTGCGCTCGTGCTGCTTGCAGGTCGTAAATGGTGGCGGCAGGCGGCAAAGCCTTGTCAAGAAGGCGATGGGAAGTTGCCGAGTAGGCCACACTGGTGTAATAAGCATCGTCCAAAATGATGATGGCGAATGATAAGTCGCTGATTGCAACCCGATCTGGGATGACCTCCTTTGGCTTCAAGACTCGCGGAATATCTTGAAGCATCATACCCTCTCTAAGCAGGGCAACCTTTCAAGCCCAACGGTTCAGCTCACCCCGATGGAACCTGCGCTGTAGTCGGCGAAACTCTGCTTTAGTGGTGGGAAAAGTAAGTTGGTCTTGTTCACGAGGGTGTGCCGACGCTTGAGGGTCTAACACCCGAAGCTCACTCGCCTGCATGGCGGTAGGTATCTGCATCAGCAAAAAAAGTTTCGCAAGGTGTTTCACAGGGCGTGTCAGATCCTAGCATATAGTGGCATAGCCGCCATTTTGGCGTCCAGCAGGTGGCAAGTGCGGAAACTCAGGAAGTCGACGGCAGAAGTTCGGAGTTCCCCTTCTGCGATTCCACGTTCCGAGTTCCGAGTGCCGAGCTTTCCCCCGCCCGTTTCACCCACGACTCGAACTCCTCCACGTGCCGGCCGATGAGTCCGGCGCAGGCGGCCAACTCGCGTTCGCGCGAGACGAGGCCCTGGCGGGCGATTTCCTGGAGCGCGTCGATGTCGTAGAGATACACGCCCTCGATGTCGTTGGCCGCCGGTTCCACGTCGCGCGGCACGGCGATGTCGATGACAAAGAGCGGCCGGTCGTTGCGCGCGCGCATGATCCGGCCGAGTTGCGCGGCGGTGACAATCGCGCGCGTCGCCGCCGTGGACGTGATGAGGATGTCCGCCGCGCCCGCCTCGTGTTCCCACGCGTCCCATTGCGCGACGGCGCGGCCGCCGAGTTCGGCCGCCAGCGCGGCGGCGCGTTCGGGCGAACGGTTCGCCACCGCCAACGCCGCCGGGCGCACCCCGCGCGAGAGCAGCGCGCGGGCGGTGCGCTCGCCCGTTTCACCCGCGCCGAGCACCAGCGCGCGGCAACGCCCGAGGTCGCCAAATAAACGTTCCGCCAGATCGACCGCCGCCGACGCCACCGACACTGTGCCGCGTCCGACGCCCGTGTCCGTGCGCACCTGCTTGGCCGCCTGGAACGCGCGCTGGAAGAGTTTATTCAACACCCGCGAGGTCGTGCCCGCGCCGGACGCTGCCTGGTACGCCTGTTTGACCTGACCGAGAATCTCGGTCTCGCCGAGCACCATCGAATCCAGACCGCTCGCCACGCGAAACAGGTGCTCCACGCTGGCCGGCGAGTCGTGGTGGTAGAACGCCTCCCCCGCCGCGCCGGTGTCCAGTCCGCCGGTTTCGCAATACAGCCGGAACAGGTCGCGCGCGCGCCGGATCGGCTCGGGGCCGTCGTCGAGCACGGCGTAGTGTTCCACGCGGTTGCAGGT
>CALMVM010000125.1:4038-4951 GCA_937873255.1 uncultured Verrucomicrobiota bacterium
CTTCGAGCGCGCGCAGCCGCAGGGTCGCGGCAGGCAGGTCCTTGTCGGCAAAAGCGAACCGTTCGCGCACCTCGACGGCGGCGGTGCGGTGGCTCAGGCCGAAGCAAACGATGTTCATGGCGCGCGGGGAAGTCCGGAAAAAAGGTCAGGCCGAGACGAACGACAGCCCGCTCAGGGTCAGCAGCGCCAGGGCGAATGCCCCCACCGACCACGTCGCCACGCGGCGCGGGGCCATCCGCCACGCGCCCCAGCGCGCCTGCACCAAAAACGCGTAGAGCGCCCACACGACCACCGCCCAGATCAGGTGCGGCCGGGTGTTGGGCGCGCCCATGTTGATCCCCGCCGCCAGCCCGACGCTCAACAGCACGAAACCGACCACGAGCAGCCGGGCGTTGAGCCGGCCGAGGTCGCCGATGGGGGGCAGTTGGAAAAAGATCGCGCGGACGCGGTGGGTCTTGAGCTGGCGTTCCTGCCAGAGGTACATCCCGCCCGCCAGCCCCGCGAGCGCGAACGCCCCGAACGCCAGGATGCTGAAGGCGGCGTGGGTTTCAATCCACGGATTGACCGCCTGGCGCGGGCTTTCCGTGCGGTCGAGCCCGGAAAAGAGCGCGAAGAGTTGCAACACGCAGACCAGCGGGGCGGTGAGCAACCCCAGCGGCGAAAGGCGGTACGTGGTGCCCACGATCAAATAAAAGAGCACCAGCGCCCAGCACAGGGAGACGATGACCTCGAAGAGATTCGTCAGCGGGCAGCGACCCCGCACTCCTCCGCGGACGTAAAGGAAGCAGGTTTGCAGCAGGAATCCCGGAACCACGAAGGCCAGATTCAACCGGGAGAAAGGCCGGCGTTTCCAAAGGGTGAGCGCCGTGTACACAAAGCTAGCGAGAAAGAAGAGCGTGGCACCCGGCAGGTA
>CALMVM010000126.1:0-3917 GCA_937873255.1 uncultured Verrucomicrobiota bacterium
GGCAGACCTGGTTGGTGATGATCGGTGAGCGAGTACCCCACGGCGGGGTCCTTCGGCTCGCTGCACTCGCCTCAGGATGACAGACAAAAAACACGGCGCGCCATCCCTCAAGTCCTCCACAAATCCACCACCCATGCCCTCCTCTTTCGCCCAACCCCCGCGCGAACCCGCCGGTCCCCGGGAACTCCCGGCGGTGCTCCAAAACAACGGCGGGACGGCCGCCGGCAGCGTCGGCGTTGCCGTCCCGCTTTCGTTGCGGCGCGCGTGGCCGCTGCTGTTCGTCGCGTGTCTGGCGTCGGGAGGCTGCGCGGATGCCTGCCGCAGCCCGTATTTCACCTGGCGCTTGAAACCCCTCCGGGTCGCCGCCGCCGAGCCTGACCTGAAACCGTCTACTCCCCGCCTGCCATGACCATCCTGCGCTTTTTCCACCGCCTGCTCCTGCGCTGGAGCCGCGAACATTCGCACGTCCTGTTAGCTTGCGGGTACGGTCTCTATCTCTGGATCGCGCAGAGTTTCGCCGCGTCGCAAGGGTCGGGCCTGCGCGCGATGAGCAGGCTCGCCCGCGCCGTCGCGCCCGAGTTCGACGCCGAGGCGCTCTGGGGTTCGGTCATGATCGGCGGCGGCGTGCTCGCGCTGCTCGGATTGCTCACCGGCCAGGTGCGCGTGCGCCAGATCGCGGCGGTGCTGCTCGCGGCGTTGTGGCTGCTGATGGCCGGCTGTTTCTGGACCGCCAACCCTCGCTCGCCCGGCTGCCTGACGTACGCCGTCTTCGCCCTCGCCGCCCTCCCGCGCGCCTACCAGATCGGCCGCGCCAGCCTCGTCCCCCGCGCCAAATGAATTTCCTCCCGCTGCTCGCCGAGGCCGCGCCGGCCCCCGGCCCGTTGCCCGACCCGAAAAGCTTCGCGGCGGTCGGCTGGCTCGTGCTCTCGCTGGCGGCGCTCGCCGTCGCGCTCAACCAGGGCTTCTCGCTGTGGAAAAACATGCGTCCGAAACCCGAGCGCGGCGGCAACGTCGGCCGCGCCGAGCTGGATGAAAAGATCGTGGCCGCCGAGGAAAAACTCCACGCCATCCAGAAGGATTTGCAGAACCAGATCACCGAGGCACGCACCTACGCGCACGACAAGATCCACGACTTGACGGGCGACTTCGCCGGTTTTCGCGGCCTGCACGAGGCGCGCAGCGAGGGCGTGCAAAACCGCATCAACGCGCTCATGGAACTCGTCTACCACATGCGCGGGCAATTCGATCAAGTGTTGGCCGAACAGCGCGCGAGCACCGCCGCGACGCAGCGGGCGGCTACCGCCACCGAGAGCGCCGTCCGGCTTCTCACCGATCAGCGTGCGGTGGCGGAAAGGATGAAGGATGAAGGATGAAGGCAGAAACAGAATTCTGACCGCCGCCCGTCTTTCTCTGCCTTCTGGCCTCCGCCTTTATCCTTCATCCTTCATCCTTCATCCTTCATCCTTTTCTCCTATGACCAACGACCCCGAACGCGCCCTGCTCCAGAGCCTGTCCGATTCCGCGCCGTACCTAGTGCCGGAATACACGCTCTTCACCGAAACGTGCAACCGCCTGACCCGCACGCTGACCTACGACGCCTTCCGCGACCTGCTCGGCAAGGCCAAGGACAAACGCCGCGCCGACAGCCTGTCCAGCGAGGACGGCCTGAAGTGGGGCATCACCCCCGACGGCCTTTTCCGTCTGCGCCAGATGCCTTGATTTATCCTGCCATGACGCCCTTCAGCAAAACCTCCAAACTGATCAGCCTCACACCCGCGCAAAAGGAGCAGTTGGTGTCCTGGCTATTGGACGATCAACTGACGCAGCGTGCCGCCGCCAAACGGGTCAAAGAGGTATTTGGATTCGAGGTGAGCCATAGCGCAGTCGGGGTGTTCTGGCATCGGGAATGCGCACCCCGTAAGCTGCTGCGCTCGGCGGAAACCGCGAAATCCGTGCAGGCCGTGGCGGCCTCCCTGAAAGCGGATTGGCAGGGCGTCAACGCGCAACTGCTCGGCCAGCGTATCTTCGAGACGCTCGCCGGCCCGGAGGTTGACCTGAAGGTCGTGACCGCGCTCGGCTCGGTGCTCGAAAAGGTCAAGACCCGCGCGCTTCACGAGAAAGCGTTGACTGCGCGCCTCGCCGCCGAGAAGCGCCGCGAGGCGCAGAAAGACCGCCAGATGGAGTTCGCGCGCGAGAAGTTCGAGTTCGACGCGGTGGATGCCGCGCTGGCGCACGCGCCGACAATCCGCACGATCACGGCCGATGGCAAATTGTCGAGCGACGAAAAGCGCGAACGGATGCGCCGGCTGCTTTTCCCGCAAGCGTTCGAGTCGGTGCCAACGTAAAAATCAGCCACAAAAAGCACAGAAAAACACAAAAAAGAAGAAGAGAAAAAGAGGCGGCCTGAGTTCGCAATGTCGGGCTTTCGTTTCTTCCTCAGTTTGTGTTTTCTGTGCCTTTTGTGGCTGAAAATTCTTTCGACAAACCATGAAAAGCGATCTTCCCGCCCTGCGTTTCCGCCGTTACCAACTCGCGTCGTTTGTGGACCATTCCACCAAGACGATCATCGAGCATTGGAGCCGCCAGATCGGCAAGAGTTACACCTACGCCGCGTGGGCCGTGGACCGCCTGCTGCGCCACCCGGGACGGCTCGTGACCGTGCTGTCCAACTCGCGCGACAACGGCGCGGAATTCGTCGCCAAGGTGCGCGAGGTCTGCCTGCGAATGGGCGAGATCATCGACGGCATCGACGCCGACAGCAACGCCGACGAACTCGACCGCCGCGCCTCGCTCAGCGAGGACCTCAAATACGACAACATGCGCTTCGAGGTCCGCATCACCATCGGCGGACAGGTCGGGCGCATCAAGGTGCTCGCCGCCAACCCGCGCACCGCTCGGGGGTTCTCGGGCGATCTGATATTAGATGAATTCGCGTTCCACGAGGACGGCGCGGCGATCTGGGAGGCAGCCGAGCCGATCATCAGTTCAAATCCCGATTTCCTCTGCCGCATCCTGTCCACGGGCAATGGGCGGCGGAACATGTTTTACCAGCTCATCAGCGAGGGCCGGATCATGTACCGGCGCGTGCGGCGTTCGGACGCGTGGGCGACGGGCGACCTCAAGATTTATTCGCAGATCGACGGCAGGGAGATCACGCCCGACGAGGCGCGCGAACAGGCCAGCGACAAACGCGCGTACGCGCAAAACTACGAGTGCGCGTTCGAGGACGAGAACGCCGCGCTGCTCACGCAGGAGTTGATTTCCGCGGCCGAACGCGCGGGCGGCGTGACCATCGACCGGCAGGATTGGAGCGCCGCCAGCCTCGCGCGGATGGGACGCGCGACGGGTCCGCTGGAGGCCGGCGTGGACGTGGGCCGCACGCGCGACCTGACCGTCGTGACCGTGCTCGCGCGCCACGGCGACGCGCGCGAGTGCGTGGCGATGCTGGAGATCGAAAACATGCGCCTGCCCGAGCAGCAGGGACGGCTCGACGCAGTGTGCCGGATGCCGGGTTTCGCGGCGATGGAGATCGACATGACCGGCGTGGGCACCGGACTTTTTGAATACGCGCAACGCGATAACGGCGCGCGCGTGCGCGGGGTGCATTTCGCGTCCACGGAGCCCGTGACGGCGCGCATCCAGGCGGAGGGTAGAAAAGCGCCGACGGCGCGCGTGACGGAGATCATGGCAACGGACATGGTGGCGGTTTTCGAGGACCGGCGAATCACGATCCCGTCCGACGCGCGGCTGCGCGACGATTTGCGCAAGCCCGAGAAGATCACGAGCCCGAGCGGGCGCGTGAGCATCGCGGCGGCGCGGAGCGCGGGCGACCACGCGGACCGGTTCTGGAGCCTGGCGCTGGCGATCCGCGCGGGCCAGCGGCAGGGTGCGCCAGTTGGGTATCAGCCGGTGGAACG
>CALMVM010000126.1:3927-4248 GCA_937873255.1 uncultured Verrucomicrobiota bacterium
CCGCGCCAGCGCGCGAACATTTTCTGTCATCCTGAGGCGAGTGAACCGAGCCGAAGGACCTCGCCGAAAGGTCCACGCGTGCCGAACGCTATTGACCAGAGAAAGCGGGCAACCGGTCAGGTCAAGCTGCGGGTGCAAGGCGAGCGAGTACCACGCGGCGAGGTCCTTCGGCTCGTAAGACTCGCCTCAGGATGACAGAAATTTAGGTGGCACGCACTCCGTGAAAATTGTCCACGCTCCGCGCTTCGGAACGGAAAGATCACGCGGATCACGCACGACACGCGGGTGGGTTAGACGTTTCTAACATCGATGGTTAGCTGG
>CALMVM010000127.1 GCA_937873255.1 uncultured Verrucomicrobiota bacterium
CACCACGACCTCGCCGTGGGCGATCAGCGTGTCGTTGACGTACAGGCCGACCGGCGCGTTCGCCTGCTGGTCGAGCTGCACGACGGTGTCGGGATGGAGTTCGAGCACGTCGCGCATCGGCATGCGGCAGGTGCCCAGGCGCACGGTCAACTCGACTTTCACGTCGAGCAGGACAGGCAGGGTTTTGGCGTCGGCGGCGTTCACGGGATGGTGGGCAAATTTTTCCCCATCCCGTATAGCTTTTCTTATGCCAACCCGGCCGGGTCCGGCGTTTCCGTCCCCCCGGCAGAATCTTCCAGTCGGCGCTCCAGCCGGACGGCCACCCGCCCGTCACGCACCCCCGCCGTGCCGATGAACAGCGGCCGGCCCGTCAGGCTGACGCACGTCTTGGAGAGAGTGTCGGCGGGCATTTCCAGCACGTCGCTGGGACGCAGGTTCATCACGTCGCGCAACGTAATCTCGGCCACCGTCCACTGCGCGACCACGGGCAGCGGAACGGCCGCCGTGACCGCGTGCCGGGCCAGTGCCGCCCGGTCGGGCACCGGGCCGGCGGGACGGGTCTTCTTCGGGGACGGCACGCCGGAGGGACGCTTGATGCTGCCTTCGAGCACCGCGAAGGGCATGGCGAGCTGGATCGTCTGGGCGCGTTCGCCGAGCGTGACCTCGAACGCGACGACGAGCATCGTCGTGTTCTCGGGCGAGGTCTGGAGGAATTTGCCGTTCGTCTCGTAGCCGACGAGCAGCGGCGGCGCATCGCGGCCCTCGGGCCAATGCCGGCACCATTCCTCGGCGAGCATCCGCACGAAATCCTCCAGGAGGCTCGTCTCGATCTCGGTCAGCGCGCGTTCCTCAGGCTTTTCACCGGCGGCCGGGCCGCGTCCGCCGAGCATGCGGTTGGTGATCGCCAACCCGAGCGAGGGTGGCAGGCTGATGATCCCCAGGCCCGTGAGCGGCTCCATCTTGAAAAGCGTCAGGTGCGCCGGGTCCGGCAACGCCCCGGTAAAGCGCGCGTACGGCAGCGTCGTCACGCCGGTCAGCGCGACCGTGAACTCCAGACGCAGGAAGGACGACACCTTCGCCGCGAAGTGCCGCGCGAATTCGTTCTGCTGGTGACGCAGCCGCCGCAGGTCGCCCTCGGACAACAACGCGGGACTGCGGAAATCGCAGGGTTCGACCGAACTCTTCTGCGGGTCCAGCGTGCGCCGGCCTTTCGAGCCGACGACCACGACGGGCGTTCCCGGACTGTCGACGGGGGCTTCGTCCATGTTGGCGAGCTATTGGATGACGAACTCGGAAAAGTAGATTTCCTCGACCATTTCGACGCCCAGCACCTGGTTGAACCGGGCCGCCAGTTCCTCGCGGATCGCGTTCTTGGCCGTGGGCTCGTCGAGATCGTTGAGCGTGCGCGCGGACAACACCGTGATCGCCACGTCGAGCATCTTTTTCTGGTTGGCGGTCATCAACTCCGGCAGCTTGGCGTTGGAGCCGCTGGCGGTGAAACTCGTCTTCAGGTAACGAGTGCCGAGCGCGCCGGAGAGATTGACGATCACGTCCTTGAACTCGAACGACGCTTCCGCCCCGCCACCCTCTTTTTTGCCACCCTCGGCCTTCTTCGGCGCTTCGGCGGGTTTCGCGCCCTTGGCTTCGGCCTTCGCCTCGCCTTTCTTCGCGTCGGCGGATTCCTCCGCCGCCGGCAGCGCGCCGCGCAGTTTCGGAATGAGGACGTACGTCGTCAATCCGTATGCCAGCGCGGGCATCAGGACGAACACCGCCAACAGCGGCAGCATCACGCCGGGGGACTTCGGCGGGGCGGCAGCATTCTCGGCGGCGGGCGCGGGCGCGGTTTCGGTGGCGGCCATGGAAAGAGAAATCGGAAGTTAGAAGGCGGGCTCGACACTCATTTTGCCTTCTACCTTCATGTTAGTTGTGCTTGAGGTTGACGATCTCCTCCAACACGGAGTCGGACACCGTCACGATGCGCGAGGCCGCCTGGAAGGAACGCTGCGTGGTGATCAGGTCGCTGAATTCCTTGGTCAGATCGACGTTGGAGAGTTCCAGCGAACCGGACTGGATGCCGCCGAGCCCGTTGGTGCCGGGTGTGTTGTTGGAGGCGCTGATCGCGCTGCCGCCCTCGGTGCCCGCGGCGTCCATGCCGGAGTACAGGTTGTTGCCCTCGCGGATGAGTGCGTTGGGATCGCGGAAGTTTTGCAGCATCACCTGGCCGGCCGCGTAGCTTTCACCGTTGGACAGGTACAGGTTGACCGTGCCGTCCTTGGCGATGGAGAAGGATTCCAAGCGGGGCTTGCCGGCTTCCACCTGCGCGTCGGTGAACACGCCGCCGGTGTCGTTGGTGATCCCGTTGCCGACGCTGTCGCTGTAGCCGACCGACAGGTCGCCGTTGGTGGTGGGCGGGGTCTTGGTCGGCGTGTAGACGAGTTGGCCGTTGACGCTCGTCGCCGAGAACGTGATGGTGCCGCCGGTCAGCCCTTGCAGGCGCAGGCCGTTCTGGGTCACGATGCGGCCGGAGTCGTCGAGGCGGAAGTCGCCCGCTCGGGTCACGAGGTTCGTGTTGCTCTGCGCGTCCTTCACGCTGAAGAAACCGTTGCCCGTGATGGCGAGATCCGTCGCCACGCCGGTGGTGCTGAGCGTGCCCTCGCCGAAGTTGGCCTTGATCGAGGAGATCTGCATGCCGAGGCCGATCTGCATCGCCGTGGTGTTGGAGACGTTGGCGTCGGTCGAGGGCGAGGATCGATGGAGCACATCGCTGAAGGTGTCCGCGTAGTTCGTCGTGGACCCCTTGAAGCCGACGGTGTTGACGTTGGCGATGTTGTCGCTGATGACCTGGAGGCCCTTGGCGAAGTTGTTCAGGGCGCTGACGCCGCTGTCGAGTGAGCCGATGAGTGCCATAAGAGTGGGATGTTAGAAGATGGAATCTGGTGACTGGACGGATGTTAGTTGGTGGCGACGGAGACGCTGGTGATCGCACTGAGCGGGAAATTGGAACCGTCGATGGTCAGGGTAGTGCCGGCGCTGGAAGTGTTCACCGAAGTGGGCACGCCGGTGACGGGCTTACCCGTGACGGGGTCTGTGACGGTGACGTTCTTGCCGAGGTATTCCGGGGCCGAATAGGTTTCCTGCGCGGCGGTGTAGGCGGTGAAGCTCTGGTTGAGCGTCTGCATCTGCTGGAGCGAAGAGAAATTCGCCATCTGGGAGATGAACTCCGTGTCGTCCATCGGCTTCATCGGGTCCTGCGCGCTGAGTTGGGCGGCGAGCAACTGGAGGAAGTCGGCCTGCCCCAGGGATTGCTGCGCGATGGGCACGGACTGGGTCGTGCCGGTGCTGGTGGTGGAGGTGATGGCGCTGACGGACATGGAAGTGAAGTTGAAAGTCTCGCGGGCGGAAAAATCGGCTCTAGGCGTAACCGCTCCAGCGGCGGGGCGTCTGCCCGGAGGGGGCGGAGGTGGTCGCGGCGAACGCCCGCCGGTCGTCCCGGTACGAGTCGGTCGGGGCCGGGTTGGCCGTTGGCCGGTCGGAGGAGAGATCGGACACACTCGCCGGGGAGAATTCGGCCGCCGTCGTGGCGGTCAGGTCACTCCAGCCCTGTTCCAACGCGGCGCGCAGCTCAGGCGAACCCGTCTGAAAGCTGACCTGAGCCTGCCGGTTCGCGTCGAGGTGAACCTGCACGGTCACGTCGTCGGCGACGCCCGCGAGGCGCACGCGGAGTTCCACCTGGCCCGTGCCGTTGAACCGGACCTGCTCGGCCGTCTGCTGGACGGTTTGCAGCAGGGCTTCCATCCTGTCCACCTGGACGATGCCGGTGGAAGGCGCGGCGCTCGGCGGGGCGGCGAAGGGCGTCTGCGCGGTGGCGGAGGACGAATCCGTCGAGAGCACCGGCGCAACGGAGGCCCTCGCGGCGTCGCCATCCTTGGCTCGGCCGCGAAGGCTGTCGCTGCTCCAACCATCCGACAAACCCAGCGCCGCGAACCCGTCCGCGTCCGCGTTGGACAAGGCGGCGCGCCCGGTGGCGGCTTCGATGCTTGACGGGTAGGTCATCACGTTCTCCTGCCTCTTAGCAGTAGCCGTGCCATTGATGCTATTATTGGTCGTTATGAATTCTTGTTCAGTATTTTGTGAAAGATTTGCCGAATTTCGGCCGGCGACTTTCATCTGGGCTTGCCCGACGTGGGCGGCAAGGTTTGCCGGGTCGGAGGCCAAAAAGACTGCGGTCCCCACAGCCGCCACGTTGTCGGATGTGCCAGGGGTCGCCGTTCCCACGAGTTGTGCTTGGGCAGCGGTCGTGATCGGGAGCGCGTTCGCCGCAGGGGGGGCCGTGAGGCTGCCACCCCAGTCCGGGATTGCGGTCGTGTACTCGGTCTTGAGGCTGCCGCCGGGATTCGTCCGGTCGGGCGGCATGGAAACCAGGGTGACCGACGTTTGCGCGCGCGGGGCGGAGTCGTTCAAAGAAGTGTTCAAGGGATTAAAAAACGGGGCGGGCGCCGGTTCGGCCTGGAGTACCGCATCCGCCCTCTCCGCAGCCGCCGACTGCTCGCCGATCCGCAACGACGGATCGGTCTCGACCGGACCGTGCGGGCGAATCACCAAGGGTTTGTCCTGCCCGACGGTCGGGGATGCCGGAACGACGGAGTAATCGTCCGCCGCGACGGTGGGCGGACCGTGTGGTGCGATAGGCGATGGTTTGACGCCGCCGACCGGCTGCGTATCGCTGCCTTCGAGGGAGACCGGTGGTCCGTGCGGATCGGTGGGAGGCGCTTTGATGCCGCCGGTCGGCAAGGATTCATCGCCGCCGTCGTCGGAAACAGGCGGTCCGTGCGGGGCGATGAGCGGTGGTTTGGTGCGGGCAAGTGGCGTCGGGTCGTCGTCGCCGCAGACCGGCGGGCCGTGCGGATCAATCGGGGAAGGTGCGACGCTCAACGATGTCTGGCTGGCCACGTCGTTTGCCGGCAGGTTCGCGTCGATGTCCGCCGGCGGGGAACCGCCGGGCTCACCAGTCGCCGCCTCCCTCGCGTCCTGATCCACGCGGGCCGGCGCGGTCAACATCGCCTGCTGGACGGATACCGCCTCCACCGGCTGCGACGGCGGGTTCGCGCGGTCGGCTCCGTCAGCGGTAGAGGTCCGTTCGAGGGCCGCGCGGCGGGCCGCCGCGAGCCGCGACGCGGCGTCCGACGCTGTGGCGTCGGTCCCGGCGGAGGCTTCGTGCGTTTTGCGGTCGGAGAGCAAATCCTGGAACTGCGCCTCCTGCTCGGTGTCCGCCCGGGTGATGGACGCGCGCTTCGCGGCATTGGCGGCGGCGGTTTTGTCCGCGCGCGCGGTGAGGTTTGGGAAGGACGTGTTCATAAGAGGCGGCGGGTGTAACTGTTATTGGGCGGAGGCGACCGTGGGCGGTTGGGATTTCTTGAGCAGGCGCAAATTTTCTGTGAGCGAGGCGGCGCGGGCGTCCTTGCAGGCGGACTGCTCGGCGGTGCG
>CALMVM010000128.1 GCA_937873255.1 uncultured Verrucomicrobiota bacterium
GATGACCCCGAGCACCCAGCGGAAGCCCACCCCCTTCATCACGTCGATGGCAAACATACCGAGGAACAACGGGGCCAGAGACAAGGCAAAATAGAGGATGCCGGTTTGAAACAGGCGCGACCACCACATGAGCAGCCAGGCGACTTTGCCGATGAACCAAACCAGGAGGCTCGCCACGCCATCTGCCAGCGTCGTGGCCGGGTTGAAGATGGTGTCCCACCAGCCGTTGCCCGTCTGGTTGGCGGGTGCCGCGAGGATGGCCTGGAATCGGTTCGATACGTCGGAAGGGTCCGCGTGGAGCGTGTTGATGATCAGATCGTTGACGCCATCCACGATCATACTCGTCCAGTCACCGATTGAACCGATGGCGACCGCGATGACCGCAACGGCCACGAGCTTTTTATAAAGCGTCATGTGATCACCTTGCATGAAGCGCAACGTGGCGAAGATGAGGCCGGCAAAACACATCACGGCAGCCACGGGAACCAGGGCGCTAGAGAGCGCCTTGACGCCGGTGAGGAAGTCAGGAAACAGAGTGCTAAAAGCAGCGTCAGCCACGATCATCAGGGGCGTTTAGGTTGAGGCGTCGGGATAGGGGGTTGGGGATCGTTCCAACGGAATTCTGTTTTCGTGGGTGCGAAGAAAGCAGCCGCCTTCTGTTCACCCAACCGCGCGTCCGCAGCTTTTTTATCAGCCAGCGCTTGCGTGGCTTTCTGCCGAGCAAGCTCCTGTTGAGCAGCCACCTCGCGTGCCCGCTCCTCGACCTGAGCGTGGTGGACGTAGGCAGCCACCCCGCTTGCCAGGATTGCGATGAGGACAGCGAGCAGGACGGCGTTTGCTTTCGTGGCCACCGAGGAGCGAGTGAAATTTTGCATGTGCTATTTGTTCCAGTTAAACTCTGGCGTGGCAGAGGTTGTGAAATACGCCGCCGCCTTCTTTTCACCATCCCGCGCTTCCGCCGAGTTTTGTTCGGCCTGCGCTTGCTTGGCCGCTTGATCTTGTGCCTGTGCCGTCGTCTGCTGCTGGGTCGCCTGTGCCGCCACCTGTGCCGCCTGTTGGTTCAAATTGGCGAGCTGGGCATTTTGCGCGGCCAACAGCGCCGAGTATTTCTGCACTTCCGCGTCCGTCTGCGCGCCGTTCAGACTCTGGAGCGTGTCGTTGATTTGCGAAGTCAGCTTCGTTTGCTGGGTACCGATGTCCGCCATCCGCGAGGCGTAATTGCTCGATGCGTTGGCGACCGCGCCTTTGTAAACGTACTGATCGGGGGACCGGGTAAAGGTCGTGCCACCACTGGTCACACCCGTGAAGCTGATCGGCTTGTAGGTGCCTTGCAGGCTGGAGAAAATTTGCGTCGGCGTCGCCCCGTTGAGCTGCAAAACGCTTCCGCTGGTCAGGCTGCTGACGCCGCCGGTAAGTTGCGGCGTGCCCTGCATGGGCGCGCCCAAGGTTTGCACCGAGGTTCCCAGCTTGCTCAGCCCCGCAAGGTTCGTCAGGGTACTGGGATCACCCAGACGCTTGAGCTGTTCGACTTGATTAAGCTGTTGTTCGTATGTGTTTAGCTGTGTCCCAAAATAATCTACGTAATTGAGCGTTTGGTGGACTTCATTTTGCGCGATGGACGCGGCATCCGTGACCGGCCACTGGCTGTAACCCGAGGCAGCAAAGAGAAACAAGCTGGCTCCGGTGGCGAGGATGAATTTCCGTTTCATAAGGTGCTCTGTGTTCGGTTGTTTTCGGTTTGGCGCGGCGGTTGGTTCAAACTAAAACGGGTCATTCGACGACCTCGATCACGCGGTGGTGCTCCTCGATCAACGTGCCGTCCGAGGTGCGGTGTTCGTCCACGGGGATTTCGACCAGCTTACGCCGGAGCTGGCCGTCTTCCTCCGTCGCCCGGTGCAGGTCGCGTTGCGCCCAATAGAGGGTCTTCACCTCGTCGCTGCGGCCCTTGTTGTAGCCTTCCTGATACTGCGTTTTTTTCTGCGAGCTGATGCCGTAGTTGACGGCTTCGCCCACCAGCAAACCACCCGCGCCACCGATGGCCGCGCCGACCGGGCTTTTCCTGTCCACCTCGTAGCCGATAGCCGCGCCGGTGCCCGCCGCGCCCGCGTCGATGGCCGCGTGCTGCGTGGCCTCGCAACCCGTCAGGGCTGCGAGAACGAAACTGGCGAGGCCAGCATGGAGAGAAATGGTCAGAGTGCGTTTAGGCTGCATGGTTGGTCAGGGCTTCGGCTTCATGGCTTTGTGGGTTGGCAAATTTGATGATCGCATCCACGATGGAGGTCGCGCCGCGCATGTCCTTTTCGCGCTGTTCAAAGACGCTCCCCGTGCTGGAGGTGACATAGGCGGTTCCTTGTCGATGTAGTTGCGGCAGGTGGTAATGACCGGCTTCGAGGCCCCGAGCTGATAGAGCACGTAGCCGCTGTAGCTTTCCGGCCCGCCCCGGCTTTTGCTCATGTCGGGAAAGCGCATGATGGTGCGCTTGGTGACTTCCGGGAGCGGGAAGGTCTCGCAGATATTATCCAGATCCTTTTTGTCGGCCTGGCGCAAAAAGAACACCTGCTTGCAGTTGCCCATCACGCTTGACTTCACCGGGCTGTCGCGGAACCGGCTGTACTGTTGAATCACCGAAATGCAGGCGCAGTTGTACTTGCGCATCCGCTCGTAGAAATTGCGGACGACCTTGTCCCCGTTGGGGATTTCCAGGAACGCGCTCAGCTCCTCGATGACCGCCCGCTTGAGCATGCCACGAGGCAGGGTCATGATGTAGTTCATCACGTCGTTTGCGATGAGGAAGCCCGCCACGTTGAGCAGGTCGGTCTGGCTGGCCTTGATAAAACTCAGCTCGAAATGAGCGACGTTGCCGCTCAGGTCGACGTTGTTGATGCCATCGACAATCGGCCCGTACAAGCCACCGGCCAACCACGGTTCCAAAAGTTTCGCAAGGAGACTGTATTCTTTGGCGTCGTTGTTCGTGCCGCGGCCGAGGGAGGAAATTTCGTCCTGGAAATCGCCGTGCTGCGGATATTCCTCCGGCTTGAGGTACGAGAACGTCAGGTTGCGCACGTTGCCCTGGCTCTCCGGCTGGCGCAGGTAGTTCGCCACCGCGCCCTCGTCCAACGCCGCCAACATTCCTTGAGCCTCGTCCGGGTGCAGCTTGGCCCAATCGCGGTGTTCGATGTAGGCATCCAGGAAGGTGTCTTCGAGCGTCATGCGCTCACGCAGCCAGGTGTCCAGCACCATCGCGTGCCGCCCAACCGTCTCCATCTGTGCCGGATGCTGGCGCGCCCACTTCGCATAGTAATCCTGGTAGATGAGTTGCAACCCAGAGGTGAGCAGGGCTTGCCGGTAGCGATTGCGATCCTCGTCCGCGTGCCGACCCGTCAGGAGCTGCGTGAGGCCCGTGGCGTTGACGAGCTGATCCGACGACAACGGCAGACCACGCGTGTCCAGGTAATTGATCGTGTTCGTGCCGTTGGCGCGGATGACCACCGGCCGCGCGTCCGGAGAAAGCGTCTTCGAGTAGAACTTGTAGGACAGCCCGTTGTCGATGAGCGCCGTGTAACTGACGTGACTTCGCTTTTTCGAGCCGGGTGCTGAGTTAGTCTGGGGTGCCAAC
>CALMVM010000129.1 GCA_937873255.1 uncultured Verrucomicrobiota bacterium
AGCCCGAGCCGCTTGGCGACCGGCACCGACACCACCGCCGCCAGCAAGTAGATGAAGACCTGAAAAAGTCCGCCGCTCATCGTGCGTCGCCCCCCGATATTTCCGCCCCGGCATCGCGCAACTCCCCCAGCCGCTGGCGATATTCGCGCGCGTGTCGGTCGATCTCGGCGTCGCTCAGGGCGCGCGCATTGTACACCACGAACGGAGAGAGATATTCCATGCCGCAGAGCCGCGCGGTTTGCTCGAAGGGCGCGAGCAGTTCGCCCACGGTAAAGCGATTATAACCCTCCCGCGCGTAAGCCTCCGCCGGACCTCCCGCGCTCAACACGCTCAGGAGGCGTTTGCCGCGCAGGGCCGTGCCGTTTTCGCCATACGCGAAGCCGTATTCGAGCACGAGGTCCTGCCATTCCTTGAGCAGCGCGGGCGAGCTGTACCAGTAGAACGGATGCTGGAAGACGATCAGGTCGTGCTCGACCATGAGGCGTTGCTCGTGCTCCACGTCGAGTTGGAAATCGTAATACTGTTCGTACAGGTCGTGGAACGTCACCCCGTCGAGGTCGCGCACGGCGTCCGCCAGCGCCCGCTGCACGCGCGAACGGTGGAACGCCGGGTGGGCGAAGAGGACGAGAACACGCGCGGGAGCGGACACGCGGACATTGTTTAATGCAAAAGGCGAAAGGCGAAAGGCAAAAGTCCAGCCATCCAGAAGAGTTGCCGTCGCGCCAGCGGCGTCCAACCAAGGTCTTGATGGCTCTCCGAACCGTCCATAGGTCGGCTTGGATGATTTCCGTGCGCGCAGTGCGTCTCGCCGGAAAAATCTATGGACGGCTCGGAGAGCCATCCCTACCATTTTTTGGAACGCAGGGCGCGTCCCGCCGCTTCCTCACGCCCGACGCCGGATTTCGCTCCAGTAGAACCGCCGGACGCACCGGTCGGCGCGTGAGTTCTCCGCCGCAGTTCGCGCAGACGAAACCGAGTTTTTCACCGGCGCAATCGGCGCAATAGGTACACTCGAAGGTGCAGATGTAGGCTCCTCTCGACTCCGGCGGCAGGTCGCGGTCGCAACACTCGCAGTTCGGTCTCAGTTCAAGGGCCATGATGGTCCGCAGCTTCGTATAGGAATGCCGACCACGCCACCCGCTGGCTTTCGGCTTGCGGTGCGGGCGAATTTTTCGTCTGCTGGAGCCGTCGTTTTTTCCTACCGTGCGCCGATCCCTTTTGCTCCTGTCGCTGGTTGTTCTCGCGGGCTGTTCGCGGCAACGAACCCTCACCCCCGTCGAACAGGGCAACCGCGACGGCGTCCTGCACCTGGGCAACGGCTCCGAACCGCGCGAACTCGACCCCGAGACCTGCACCGGCATCCCCGAGGCCAACGTCGTGCGCGCCCTCTACGAACCGCTCGTCAACTACAGCGACGGCGACCTCCATCCGGTGCCCGGGGTGGCCCGGAGTTGGGAGGTCTCGCCCGACGGCCTCGCGTACACGTTCCACCTGCGTCCCGACGCGAAATGGAGCAACGGCGCGCCGCTGGTCGCGGGGGAGTTCGTGCGCAGTTTTCAGCGCACGCTCTCGCCCAGGCTCGGCGCGGAGTTTTCCTATTTCCTGTGGGTGCTCAAGAACGCGAAACCCTACAACGAGGGCACACTGACCGACTTCGCGCAGGTCGGCGTCCACGCGACCGACGATCACACCCTGCGCCTGGATCTCGAACATCCCGCGCCGTATCTGCTCAACCTCATCGCCGGCCGCACTTGGTACCCGGTTTATCTGCCCGCCATCGAGAAGACCGGCCCCGTCGATCAACATGGCAACCAGGGCTGGACGCGACCTGATACATTCGTGGGCAACGGAGCGTTCGTGCTCACCGAGTGGTCGCCCGGCAAGCGCATCGTCGTCAAGAAGAACCCGCAATATTGGGACGCCGCGAACACCCGGCTCAACGAGATCGATTTTTATCCCATCGACAACAACGACACCGAGGAACGCGCCTTTCGCGCCGGGCAGCTTCACAAGACGTATCCGAGCAACATCCCCACGAGCAAGGTCGATGTGTACCGCCGCGAGCATCCCGAGTTGTTGCGAATCCCGCCGTACATGGGCAGCTATTATTTCATGCTCAACCTCACCCGCGCTCCGCTCGACGACGTGCGCGTGCGCCGCGCGCTGGCGATGACGGTGGACCGCGAGGCCATCGTCAAAAACGTCACGCGCGCGGGTCAGCCGGCGGCGAGCACGTACGTGCCCCCGGGGATGAACGGATATCTCTGCACCAACCCGGTTCCGTACAACCCCGAGGCCGCGCGCAAACTCCTCGCCGAGGCCGGGCACCCGGGCGGCGCGAATCTGCCGCCGATTGACCTCCTCCTTAACACCTCCGAACTGCACAAACAGATCGCCGAGGCGGTCCAGCAGATGTGGAAAAAAGAGCTGGGCGTCACGGTCAATTTGCGCAACGAGGAATGGAAGGTATACCTCAGCGATCGTTCGACGATGAACTACACGATGGCGCGCGCGGGCTGGATCGCCACGTACCTCGATCCGCTGGCGTTTCTGGATAATTTCGTCACCAAGGGATTGAACAACAACACGGGATTTGCCAGCGTGGAATACGATGGACTCCTCGTGCAGGCGCGCAAGGACACCGACCCTGCCGCGCGCAACCGCGATTTCGACCGTGCGGAGACGATCCTCTTGGAAACCGCGCCCGTGATCCCGGTGTATTACTACACGAACCCGTACCTGATCTCGCCGAGCGTGCAGGGCTGGAACGACAATCTGTTCGACTTCCACCCGTACCATCGAGTGTGGCTCAAGCCGTAGGCGGATTAGCCACAAAAAGCACAGAAAACACAAAAGGAAAAAAGATGAAACTGTCTCTTCCCCTTTTTTGTGTCTTTTGTGCTTTTTGTGGCTAAATTTTTCCGGTTTCCGAGTGGCACCGACGCCCGCTTTCCACATCGCGCCCGATCTGCGCGCGCAACTCTTCCACGTTCGCAAACTTCCGCTCCGCCCGCAGGAACCGCCGGAAACTTACCTCCACGTCCTCCCCGTAAATCTCCCGGTCGAAATCGAACAGGTGCAACTCCAACAGCCGTTCGCCGCCCGGAGCCGCCACCGTCGGACGGAACCCGAGGTTCACCACGCCGGGATATTTCCCCCCGCGCCACTCCGCTTCCACCGCATAAACGCCGTTCGGCGGAAATTGCTCGTTGTGCGCGGCGAGGTTCGCCGTGGGGTAACCCAATTGCCGTCCCAACTGCTGCCCCGCCACGACCGTACCGAGGATCGTGAATTCCCGCCCGAGATAACGCGCTGCCCGCGCCAGGTCGCCCGCTTCCACCGCCTGCCGGATCAACGTCGAGCTGACCGTCTGCCCGTCGACCGCCACCGACGGCAGGCCCACCACCGCGAAGCCGTGGCGTTCGCCCAGACGCGTGAGCAGATCGAGGTTGCCCGCCCCGGCGCGCCCGAACGTCCAGTTGAACCCCACGCAAATCTCGCGCAACGGCCGCGCCGCACTCGCCAGCGCCGTGATGAAATCCTCCGGCGCGGTCACCGCGAACGCCGCGTCGAACGGCAGCGCCAAGCAATGCGTCGCACCCAACCCGGCGAAGTATTGGAATTTGTGACGCGTGGAGGTCAGCAATCGCGGCGCGGCTTCGGGCCGAATGACTTTCAACGGATGCGGGTCGAACGTGACCACGACCGCCGCCGCGCCCGGTTCGCGGCGGGCGTCGTCCACGGCGCGGCCGATGACGGCGCGGTGGCCGAGCTGGCCGCCGTCGAACACGCCGATGGCCAGGTACGCGGGGCCGAGGCCGGCGAGCGCGTCGGGTGAATGGTGGATTTCCAAAGGACGGTCGGGCGGGGTCGCGGGAAACTCCACCGCAACGCCCCGGACGCGCAAGCAAAAAACGGTGAACGGCTCTCCCCGGGCAGCATTGGTCAACGCTCGCGGCGCAGCCGCCTATTTGTTCCACCGGCAAAAACAACGGCAGGCCCGAACCCCGAGTGCCCGGACCTGCCGCCGATGGTTGGGTAACGCGCCGCGCGTTACTTGCGGATCGTGTCGCTCTGCGTCACGGTCTTGCCGTCGCGGAGCACTTCCACGTCTTCCTTGCGCACGGTCTCGCTGACGTTCTGCGTCTCGCTCTCGGCGGTCTTTTTCAGACGCACCGCGCCGGTCACCACCGCGTCCTTGGCGACCACCACTTCCTCGCGCGTGAGCGGCACGTCGATGACCTCTTCCTTGAAGTCGCTCGTCGCCGTTCCCGAACGCACTTCGCCGGCCGTCACCCGCTCGATCACCACGTCCTCGTGGCGAATCTCCACGGGCTGGTTGACGACTTCCGTGCGCACGATCTTGCGCAGGCGCACCTGGCCGGCGTCCACCGTGCGTTTGCCCACGCGCACCTGTTCCTCGGTCAGCGGCACCTCGATGGTGTCCTTGTCCGTGGTCGTGGCGGTCGTGGCCGCGTTCGCCGTGGCGGTGCGGTTCGCCGCGCCCGCGCTGGCCGCGCCGGAGACGGCCGTGCTGCCGCTGCGCAGGTTGTAATAATGATAAATCTCCGCCTCCTCCGAGTCGGTGATCTCCGTGTCCGCGTCGACGCTCATCGCGCCCTTGATGAACTCCGCCTCGTACGGCACGCGCACGGTGCGGTTCGCCTCGTCGAACTCCACGCGATCCACCGGGATGACGTGGTTGTGCCCGAAAATCCAGCCGGTTTTCACACCGATGAATTCCAGCTTGCCGGAGCTGCTGTCGGCCCAAAAGGAGTGCAGGGTGCCGATCTCGTTGCCGTGCTGATCGACGACGTTGGAGTCGAGCAGGTCCTGGATGTTTGCGGCGGTCTTGGTGGTCAGTGCTGTCATGGTTGGGGTGCGATGCCTCACGACGAAGTCTCCGTTGCGAGGCCATCGCTCTTTCGAGTGATGTACCTGAAACGGAGGCGTGCGGGCAGGCTCCCCGTATGACGGGTGCCGCTAGCCAGCGGAACTTCTAAAC
>CALMVM010000130.1 GCA_937873255.1 uncultured Verrucomicrobiota bacterium
AAACACGCCTCGGGCTAACTCTCCCTGTGGCTCGGAAAAGTGGGTCTCGTCACTTTCACGGTCTGCTCCCGATAATGGATACTGCTTTCCGTAATTCGTTTCCGGTTTGAGCGTTTACCTTGCAAGCCAAGTCCACTTGATCTCAGCCGCTCTAAGAAAATTTTCGCCGCCTCCCCGAAAGTCATCTTTCCAGAAACGAGGGCATCACTTACAGCTGTTTCCTCTCGAAGCTCGCCTACCTGCTCGCGTAGTCTTGCCTTCGCGACCTCGAACAACTCGGTTTTCAGAGGCACCCAATGCTCTTTACCTTTGCTGTAGAAACGGGCATAATAGAGGCCGTTGCGATGCCTCATCAGATTCTGAACTCTGGTCTTAGTCCACGTTTTCACGGTCGCACCCTCAATTACGCTCAAACCGTGAATGGAACCGTGAAAAGAGTCAAGGATTTCGACAGTACTTCTTCGCAAATTACTCAAAATAAGTAAGTAGGGCTTGTAGCTCAATGGTTAGAGCAGGGGACTCATAATCCCTTGGTTCCGGGTTCGAGTCCCGGCGGGCCCACTCCCTTTCTCGCGCGGGCGGATCGACCAGTCCTTTCTTCTTTTGCCTTTTGGCGGTTTCTTGCCCATGCTGGGCTTTCGATGCTCGGCAAAGTTTATTCCGCCACCGTCGTGGGCGTGGATGCCTGCGAAGTCGAGGTGGAAGTCAACACCGCCCTCGCCACCAAGACCACCGTGGTCGTCGTCGGGCTGCCGGACATCGCGGTCAAGGAATCGCGCGACCGCGTTTCGACCGCCGTCGTCAACAGCGGCTACCGTTGGAACCCCGGCCGCACGACGATCAATCTCGCCCCCGCCGATTTGCGCAAGGAGGGACCCAATTTCGACCTGCCCATCGCCGTCGCTCAGGTCGCCGCGCAGGAAGAAACCGTTCTTCCCGGCTTGGACGACTGTTATCTTCTCGGTGAACTCGCTCTGGACGGCGCGGTGCGCCCCGTGCGCGGCGCGTTGCCCGCCGCGCTCGAAGCCGCCCGGCAGGGCAAGCGCCGGGTCTTCGTGCCAGCGCAAAACGCGCGCGAGGCGGCGTTCGTCGAGGGCGTGGACGTGTACGGCGTGCGCTCGTTGCGGGAAGTGTTCGAGTTTTTGCGCGGCGGCGAGGAGGCCCCACCTTTGCGTCCGACGCGCGAGGACGCGGGGAAATTCTTCGCGGCGCACCAGCACTTCGATGCCGATTTCTCCGAGGTGCGCGGCCAGCACCACGCCCGGCGCGCGATGGAGATTGCCGCCGCCGGCGCGCACAACGCGCTCATGATCGGCCCACCCGGCTCCGGCAAGAGCATGATGGCCAAGCGCATCCCCACCATCATGCCGCCGCTGACGCTGTCCGAGGCGCTCGAAACCACGAAGATCCATTCCATCGCCGGACGGCTCGACAACCGGAACGGGCTCGTGAGCGTCCCGCCGTACTTTGCTCCGCACGCGAGCATTTCCGACGCCGGGCTGCTCGGGGGTTCGGGCCAGTTGTTGCCCGGCGAGATCAGTCTTTGCCACCACGGCGTCTTGTTCCTGGACGAATTGCCCGAGTTCCGGCGCTCGGCGCTCGAATCGTTACGCCAGCCGTTGGAGGACGGGCAGATTACCATCAGCCGGGTCGCGGGCACGGTGACGTTCCCGGCGAGCTTTATTCTGATCGCCGCGATGAACCCCTGCCCGTGCGGGTATCACGGCTCGATCCGGCGGCAATGCCGCTGCACGCCGATGCAGGTGGAGCGTTATCGGGACAAAATCAGCGGTCCGCTGCTCGACCGCATCGACCTGCACGTGGAGGTTGCGGCGATCAAGTACGACGATCTCGCCGACCAGTCCCCCGCCGAGAGCAGCGAGGCGATCCGCGCGCGGGTCATCGCCTGCCGCGCGGTGCAGCGCGAGCGCGCCGGCAAACCGAACGCCCGCCTGACTCCCCGGCAAATCAAGACCCATTGCCGACTCGACGCCGAGGGCTCGGAAATGCTCAAGATGGCCACCAGCGAATTGAACCTTTCCGCCCGCGCGTACGACCGCGTGCTCAAGGTCGCGCGCACGATTGCCGATCTCGACGGCAGCGCCGACATCCAGGCGCAACATCTCGGCGAGGCCATCGGATATCGTTCGCTCGACCGGGGCGGTTGAAACCGATCTCCCTTATGAAATCCAGTGACCTCGTTGTGCTCGGCCTCAATGGCCGGGTAATCGCCCTTCTGCGCGAAGACGGCAGCCTGCGTCGGACTACCGATTTACCCGGCTTCATGGACGATGGTTTTGTCACCGTCGCCTGCGATGATGCTCGTGCCTATGCCTTCGCCCGCGGACGTATCCACTGCCTGGACCTGGAGTCCGGCCGCATCCTCTGGTCCAACGAACTGGAGGGCTTCGGGTACGGCAACGCGTCGGTCTTGTCTGCCAGGATATCCTAATGACAACATTCAGGCCGTGCATGAAGCGCACAAATCCAGCCAGGAAAGCTCGGGCTGACATTTGCCTCTCCAGCTCCGTGGCTCCGCAACAAGTCAATATTTCTTCCCGGCCGTGCTCAACGGGAAATCGTCCGTGCGGAACGGCCCCGCCGGCAGGCCCGCGCCGTTGGCGAGGTTGCACAGCGGATTGTCATCCCACGCGTAGCGCACCGCCACCGGCGCGGGCACTTCCGCGCAACGCACGACGACGCCGTCGTTGCCGTCGATCTGCGCCGCCGTCGCCCAATGCCACTGATGGTCCTGTCCGCACACCGCGAACCCCTCCAACGGCCCGCCGGGGCTAACGCGCACGTTGGGTTTCGTCTCGGTCTCCGCCGAACGCGGCCGGTACGTCGGCGGGATCGGTGTCGCCGCCAGTCCGCCGTCCGCGTGCTTGAACTTCAGCCGCACCGCGCCGTCGGCCACGGTCATCTTCTCCAACACGGGACCGGACCACACCGTCGAGCTTTGCCCGTAGTCCTTGGCCAGCGCCACTCGCGCGAGCCGCTCGCCCACGTCGAGCTTGTTCTTGGGATGGATGTCGCCTTCCTCGCCGAGGTCGATGAGGATCGCCTCGCCCGAGTTGAGCAGGTGGAGGGTGTTCTTCTGCGCGTCGCGCAACTCCGCCCACTGGCTTTCCTCGGGCCGTTCGTGGCGCTTCATGTGGTTTGCCAACTGGCACCAATAAAACGGCACGTCTCCCCGCCCCCACCGCGCGCGCCAATCGGAGATCATCGGCGGGAACGACTCGCGGTATTGCTGCGCGCGGCCGGCATTCCCCGGGCCGACGTGCGCGAGGTCGAGCGTGGCGGTCCATTTTCCGTCCTGGCCGGCGACGGAGTTGGCCCGGGCCTGGTCGCCGAGCGTGACGGTGATGTTCTCGCCCGGCGCGGCGCGGCCTCAGACCGGCACGCGGTCGGACGACTGGAGCACGGCGTGATCGGAGAACAGCGGGAAAAGCGACACGTCGGCACGCAGCGCGGCGAACGGTGCGGCCGATAGCAGCAGCGCGGCGAGGAGGGAGGGGCGTGGGCTCATGGGGAGTTGGTTCGACAAAATCCTCCGGACGGGTCGGAAACCGATAAGTTGTCGCCGCTCAGGATGCCCGATCAAGGTCAAACTGGAATTCGCTCAACCGCCGGTAGAGGCCGTCCTTGTTTTCGAGCAGTTCGGCGTGCGTGCCCGTCTCGGCGACGGTGCCCTCGCGGATGACCACGATGCGGTCGGCCGCGCGCACGGTGCTCAGGCGGTGCGCGATGATGAAACTCGTGCGCCCGACCATCAGTTGGTCCAGCGCGTCGTGGACGAGGCGTTCGCTCTCGCTGTCGAGCGCGCTGGTGGCCTCGTCGAGGATCAGGATCGCGGGGTCCTTGAGAATCGCGCGGGCGATGGCGATGCGCTGGCGCTGGCCGCCGGAGAGCTTGACGCCGCGTTCGCCGACGAGCGTCTGGTAACGCTCCGGGAATTTTTCGATGAAGTCGTGCGCGTTGGCGCGGCGCGCGGCGTCGGCGATCTCCGCGTCGCTCGCGCCGGGCTTGCCATAGGCGATGTTTTCCGCGACCGACCCACCGAAAAGCAGGACCTCCTGCGGCACGATGGCCATCTGCCCGCGCAGGTCGCGCAACGGATAATCCACCGCCGGCCGGCCGTCGAGCAACACCCGACCCGATTGCGGGTCGTAGAAGCGCAGCAGCAGCGAGACAATGGTGGATTTGCCCGCGCCGCTGGGGCCGACAAGCGCAACGCGTTCGCCCGGCTGCGCGCCGAGCGTGAGGTCGCGCAGCACGGGGATTTCCGGCCGGGACGGGTAACGGAAATTCACCCCCTCGAACGCCACCGCGCCGCGCAGGCGGTTGGCCGGCGAAAGCACGGCGGGAGCGGACGGCGTCATGGCTGCGCCGTTGTTGCCCGACGGCACGGCGACGAGCCGCGGCGTGGAACCGGCGGGCACGACGGGCTCGGGTTCTTCCAGGAGGAGTTCGCGCACGCGGGCGGTCGCGCCGACGGTTTTTTGAATCTGACTGTAGAGGTCCGCGAAGGAGCCCATCGCCCCCGCGATGAACAGCGTGTAGATCGTGAACCGCGTCAGGTCGCCGCTGGAAAGCTGGCCGCTTTGCAACAGCAGGCAGCCGTACCACATCACCGTCACGATGCAGCCGAAGATCGCGCAGATGATGAACGCGATGAACGCCGCCCGGTAGCGCACGCCCTTGAGCACCGCCCCGAGGAATCGCTCGATGCTCGCCGTGTAGCGGCTGATCTCGTAGGGCTCGTTGGTGAACGCCTTGACGTTGGCGATGCCCTGGAGGGTTTCTTCGACGACGGTGTTGCTGTCGGCGAGTTGGTCCTGCGCTTTTTTGGAAACGCCGCGCAGTTTTTTGCCGAAGAAGATCGCCGCCAGGATGATCGGCGGGAAACACGCCAGCATCACGAGCGTGAGCCGGCCGTTGGTGAAGATGATAAACGCGAGACTGCCAAGCAGCAGCGTCGATTGCCGCAGAAACTGCGGCGTGGAGTTGGTGAGCGTTTCCTCGATCTGCGTCAGGTCGGCGGAGATGCGGCTGGCGAGTTCGCCGACCCGGCGCTGGGCAAAGAAACTCATGGGCAGCGCGACCAGGCGCGAATACGTGTCGCGCCGGATCTGCACGAGCGCCTTTTCGCCGGCTTCGTTGAACCAGATCACCTGGATGTAGGTGAACACCGCCTGGAGCGCGAGTTGGCAGACGAGAAGGCCCGCAACGCCGTTGAGGCTCCAGTCGGCGAGCGGACCCGTCGACGCGCCTGCCAGCGCGAGCGAGGCCACCTGATCACCGGCGGCGGGGTGGGCGAGCACGTTGCGGTTGGCGGCGTTGAGGAGGCTGCCGATCAGGTACGGGAACGCCAGTCCGAGGCTCGACGAGACCAGCAGCGCGCCCATCGCGGCGATGAATTTCCCCCGGTACGGCAGGAGATAGCCGAACAGCCGCGCCGCCTGCCGGAGCGTCTCACGGTTGACGGGGACCTTCGGCGGGGTGCGGGGATCGGCGGCGGACGGATCGTCGGGCATGGGAAGCGGCAAGTTAGAAACGAAACGCCGAAAAGTAAAAGGCGCGGTCATCCGGCATGCACGGCCGGGCGGCGGCGAGCTTGCCAACGGTCAGGACAAGCCCGGGTGCAGGGATCTCCACGCGATCCACCCGAGCGCACCCGCGCCAACGGCGGCGAGGGCGAGCGTCGTCCAGACCGCCAGAGCGGCCAGACAGGCCGGCAGCCAACCGCGCACCGGCTGGGTGTCCCGGGCGAGTTCGGACAGGCCGACCACGAGGGAATAACGTTTGTGGCGAAGCGTGAACCAGTGGCCGACCCCGCGAACCATGCCGGCGACGAGTTGGCCGTCGCCGACGATAGAAAACTCCGTCACCGGATGCGCGAAAAACCCGGCGCGGTCCAGCCGTGGGTGGAACACCTGGCCGTTGATCCGCACCTCGAACCCGACGAGCAGCCACCACACCACCGGGAATGTACGCACTTCGACCTCGATGGTCTGGTCGAAAGCGGAATAACGGCGCATCAGGGAAACCGGAAGAACAACCCGGCGATTTCGTCGGGCGCTCAGTCCTGATTCGACAACGCGCGCAAGACGCGCTGGTTTTCTCCGGCGTCAAAGAATGCCGACACCGGCACCTTGAACCCGGCG
>CALMVM010000131.1 GCA_937873255.1 uncultured Verrucomicrobiota bacterium
TCCCAAGCCGGTGCCGAAAGTCGTGGTGCTCGATGAACACGGTGCGTTGCGCAGGGAGGTTGAAACGCCGGCACACGTCCATCGTGAGCGCTTCGACGGCGTTGGTGATGTTCGTTCCCCCGGCGTCCTGGTCGTCGGTGAGGACGGCGATGTACGTGTCATCCCCGCTCTCCTTGGCAGGCAAAAAAAGGCGCAGGCGGCAGCGGCTGGCGCTGCCGCCCAAGCCGGTAAAGGAAAAGAGTTCTTCGCGCAGGAGCATGGGCGACAAAGCTGATGGTGCGTTTGTCTTACTTTTGCGCACAATAGCCAAGCCCAAAACTCGCGCAGCCCTCGGAATCGCACTCCAGCGTGAGGCAGAGGGCCTTCAGGTGCTCACGGCTTTTCTCGGGCTCGGCGCTCGTGCGCAAGACCACGTTGATACGCAGCTCGGCCCGGCGGTCGCGCAGGAGCTGCGCGGCGGCGGGGGTGGCGAGCAGGAGAACGTGTTTCCAGCGCCGGGAAACGACCTCGCTGCCCGCGCAACCAGGCGGGATGTTTTCAACGTCCCGGTAAAGCGCGGCGCTGACGGCCAGCGGCCAGCGAAAGCCGTTGGCGCTGGGGGTGCGGCTCAGGTCGATCAACTCGCCGGAAGCGATGCGCTCAACAAAAGTCGGCCGATCACTGAAAAGCAACTGCTGACCGGCTTCGGGCGCGGTCTTTCGGGCGGGTCTTTTCATGGGTTTACCCGGCTGAGGGCGGGAGCTTTGCGGCAACTCGGGCAGGTCGGGCGCTCGTAGAACGTCACCTGGCAATGCGGGCACCGCAGCACCGCTTTCCCGGCCTTGGGCGAACCGATGGGTCCACGTCCGCCCGTGTCCCACGGATGAACGGCGTACGGGGTGGCCCCAAGTGGCTGGTGGGCGGCGGCGGCGATAGCCGCGTTGGTCTGCTGCTCATGACGCTGGGCGCTCAGCAACCAAACCGGGGGCCACACTTCGGTGAGGTCCAGGCGCAGGCGCTCGCCGTTGTAGAGGTCGGCGCACGAACACGGACGGTCGTATTCGACGCTGGCAATGATCGTCAGGCCGTCGGGGCTGACACTCTCGATCCGGCAAGGGGCCATGTAGTGATAGCGGCGCTCGCCGTGGGTGAGGCTGAACGCGTCCGGGGTGTTCACTTCACAGAAGCCACTCGTGCCGGGGCCGTTTGCCACCGGCCCGCGCCACTCTGACCAACAAAGGGCCAAATGCTCGCGGTGCTCGGCGAGGTGGCGTTGCCGTGCGGCGGCCCGGCGACGCTGGCCTTCCTCGGCCTCGGCCTGGGCAAAGGCGGGAAACCATTCGGTGTCGTCCACGTGGGCCTTCATGGATTGGTGGGTTGAAACTTCTTCCAGGGGTTCGGCAGCCTGCCCATGCCGATGAGCCGCAAGCGGCGCAGTTCCGCCAGCTTGTGCCAATAGCAAATCCGGCGGCGTTTGATTTCGTAAATGCAGCCAAGCAGGTAGACCGGGGAGCCTGGCAGCCCGCCGTCCTGCCAGTACCGGAGCAACCCGGCACGCTGGGACGCTCGGAGGCTCCCAAGCTCGCGGCGGGCCTCCCGCCAACTTGCGGCCTGGGTGTCACGCATGTCCTGCCAGTAAAGGCGGCTGTGCCGCGCGTTGTCCGCCATGCGCTGCTCTGCGCTACGCTGGTCGGTCAACTCGGGGAAGAGGGGGCATTTGTCGCGGGCGTGTTGGATCGCGCGGCGGGCATAAGCCAGTTTGCGCGGTGTCACCACGTAGGGAACCACTCGGGGAAAGCGTGTGAACCTCATAGGCGGGTTGGTGCATGGGCAGGGCGAAACCCAAAGAGGGGATTGAACCCTCCTCGGGCGCGGACCTGCCTGCTTTGGCTTCCTAGAGGGCGGTGGAAACCTCCGCGTGGTCGCGCAAGTGGTCGGGCGTCAGCGGCTCGCTGGCGCGCAGGGTCTCGGCCAGGTGCCAGAGCGCCTTGTTGAGCTTGACGCTTTCATCCAATCCTTTGACGGCGCGGGATTTGCCGAAAAAGCGGCGGCTGTCGGGGCGGCGGCGGTTGTAGTCGCGCTGCCCGCCTTCCATCATGTTTTCCTGCACCACGTTGAGGGTGTTCCAGAGCGTGGGTGCCGCGTCCTCTTGGCGTCGGTGCGCCAGAATCTTCTCCGCTCCAACCGGGGCTTTCTCCAGCTCGTCGTATTTGAGGATCAGTGCGGCCTCGCCAAAGGCGCGGCGCTCGACGGTGTTCAAGGTGCGGGCCTTGTAGCCTTCCAGGAGGTCGGCAATCGCGGGCATCTCGCGCACGATATTAAAGCTCGCCTCGATGACCTTGGACGGCTCGAAGTTGACGTGCATGATCGAGATGCGCGCGAACACCGAATCCGCGAGGATCATCCCGTTGCTGCACACGAACCGGAAGATTCCGGCGTGCAACTGGTAGGCGCTGCTGCGGTCGTGGCTGTTCACCAGAACCAACTCGGGTCGCTCGGCCTGGGTGCGCTTCAAGTCGTCGGTGCGCGCGAGCCGGATCATATGCTTCTGGAAGCCCTGGCGGTCGGAGAGGCGGATGCGCTGCTCGCCCGCCCAGACGGGTGCCCAGCCTTCGGCGCGCAACCCTTCGACCACCGTCGCGGTGGGGATGAAGCTGTAACGGTCGGAAACCTTGGCGTGGGCGGCACCAGCGAACACGCTCGGGGCGAGGCTGCGGAGCTGGTGGTTGTCGATCTCGGAATGACCTGCTAGTCTGGCGTTGAACATGGTCTGAAGTTTTAAGAGGCTGACGCTGTGTTTTCTGTAGAGGCCGGGGGAGGCTGGAACCTTCCCCGGCTTTCTTTGTTTTCGGCTGGCGTCGTTGCCAACCTTGGTGAAATAGTAAGTCGTTTGACTTACTTTCTCAAGCAAAAAGATGCCTCTGCGCACGATTTTTTCGTCTAGCATATTACCTTCCACTATTGGGTTTTACGCCCTTTTGTGAGTTAGCCCACCGTCGAGAGTGTACAGCCATGGGTTAGCGGAAGATTTGCCAGAGGGGAAGGGGGTTGGCACAACCTCATTTCTCGAAGGCAAAATGATCAATACTTCTGTGCGGCGACTCGGCGCGGTCAACCTTGGGAACCGGAATAAAGTCCGGCGCTTTAGCGCCGGTGGACGGCACGGCCATTTATGCCGGATTTCCAGGGTTGCCGGAGCGACAGCGGAGGGAAACCGCGCCGGGGCGACGCGGCCGGGGCGTTGCGGGGTGTCCCCGCTTTGAAAGGGGAGCGGGAGACGCTCGGGGCTCCTGCGCGGGGAAAGACTTTTCCCCGGCCTGCACTCGGCTGGCCGACTCCGCGGAACGAAAAGCCTTTTATCGATGCGGCGCGGCGAGCGACCGGGTTCCCCTTGGCGGATCACTCACGCGGCACCGTCGATGTCCCGCAACTGCGGTCTGGGAAACTGTTCTAAAAAGTCCCTGATGGCCTCGGGATCGAGGCAACGGCTAAACTGCTCGACGGCGGCTTTCTCCACCCGTTCACGCACGAACTCCGGGGTCAGCTCGGCCAAAGGAATTTGCTCGGTGCCCACCAACCGGTGTTCGTCGCCCTGGTACACGCCGATGTTCAACGCACCGGTCAACTTCATCGAGGAAAACCACGCCACCGGCACGAGATGCAAAAAGACGGCTTCCAACCCTTCGATTGGAATAATCCTCGCCTTGGTATCGTGCTCCTCGGCCAGTTTGGAAAGCAGCGCAGAGAGTTCGTCCCAAGTCATACCGGATGAAATCGTAACAGGCTGGTCAACTCGCCCGCAAGCGTCTACGCTCGCTTCGATATGGCAAACGTCAGCGCCGACGATGTAGAGAGGGCGGTGGTGCAACTCGGTCGCTCGGAAAAAGGGCAACGAGTCATGAGCGACCTGCTCGCTCTGCTAGAAAATGGGGGCATCAGCCTGGACTAAGAGCTTGTTTAGGAATGAAACCGACTTCGTGGGCAGGATCGAAGATTTTGCATGAGCAAGCTACTCGTGGAAGATGAGCTTTGGGAGCGGGTCGAGCCGCTGCTGCCGACACCGAAGCCGCGTCGTTTTCGCTGTCCTGGCCGCAAGCCCCTGGATAACCGGGCGGCGTTGACGGGCATTCTCTTCATCCTCAAGACGGGCCTGCCCTGGAATGATCTGCCGCGGGAGATGGGGTGTGGTTCGGGCGCGGCGTGCTGGGTGCGCCTGCACGAATGGCACAAACTGGGAGTTTGGGCCGCTTTGCACGCGGTGCTCCTGGCCGAACTGCGTTATGCCGACAAGATCGACTGGAGCCGCGCTGCCGTGGACGCCACCACCCTCCGCGCCTTGCGAGGCGGGGTCAAGACGGGCAAAACGCCTACGGACCGGGGCAGAAAGGGCACCAAAGACCATCTGCTCACCGATGGCAACGGGGTACCTTTGGCCGCCCACGCCACGGCGGCCAACCGCCATGAGTCCACCCAACTCAAAGCGCTGGTGGAGGAGATCCCGCCGGTGGCTGGCAAGCCGGGCCACCCCAAGCGCAAACCGGAAGCGATCCTGGGCGACCGCGCCTTCGACAGCCAACCCTTGCGTGAGTGGTTGTGGAAGCAGGGCATCGTCCCTTTTCTGGCTAAACGAGGCGAAGAACACGGCAGCGGCCTGGGCGTGTACCGCTACGTGGTCGAACGCACCTTCGCTTGGTTCAAAGGCTTTCGTCGTCTGCGCCTGCGTTACGAACGCACCGCCTTTATGCATGAAGCGGTCTTGAGCGTCGCCACGTGCATGGTCTGCTTCCGTCATTTGTAAACAAGCTCTAAGAAAACCAACTGCGTGTGCTCTGCTTGCTCTCGGGGGCATGGGGAAACTACGCGAGAACAACGCTCGAAGCCTTGCGCGCGGTGGTGAAGCCGCAAGATGATCCGGCGTCGGTCGAAGCGGTGGCAGCGTAGATCGTGGGAAGCCGGGAGCCAAAGCTCACGGCCCGTCGTGCTAACCTCCAAATCCGCGCAGCGGCTTTTTCTTGATCGGGCGATGCGTAGCCTGCGGAGCAAAGCCGTGCTTGGGGGCGACGGAAGGTCGCGTTGGTTTTGGCCGCCCGGCACTGGGGGGCCAGCGCCGCGAATCCAGGTGACCAGGCAGACTGGAACGATCCTCGGGCCGCCGACCACAGCTTTCGACACAGGGATCGATGAATGGTAAATTCCATGGTGGACACCTGGAACGAACCATCTAGCAAAGCCGCCGCCATCGAGCGCACGATCCGCTGTCAATATTTGCTGCGTGGCTACGAGATGGGACGCGGCGGGGAACGGCTGGGGCCCGAGGAAGCGGTTGCCTTCCTGGAGGAACACGCCCAGGCGGTCGAGGAAGACATCAAAGAATCCACCCGGGAAGAGCGCCACGAGATGCGCCAGATGATCTTGCAGGCCGGGCGTCCCGACGCCATTGAGGACAACATGAAGGCCATCGCCAAAAAGATGGTGCAAGCGGCGCTGCCAAATTGGCAGGGTGTCCGCGTCGATAATCTGCTGACGGCCATGCGGCAGGAGCCAGGGTTGTGGGGGGTACGCTCCGGCGGTCGGCGCGGCGTGGCCTTCGTCAAACAAAACGCGCGCGGCTTTTGGGACCGGCTCCTTGGCCGGTCCGGTACGGCCGCTCGTGTGTGCGCGTACTGGGAAGATGGCACCACGTCTGTTTTTCAGCCGGATGACATGGTGGAATGGTGCATCCTGCCTTTTCCGAACTCTCCGTAAAGGGCTGCCGGTCGATCAATCGAGCGAGCGGCGGTTGCGCAAGTAATCCCGGCCCATCTGTCGCAGGGTTTTCTCCAGGTCGGCGGGGTCGCTGGACTCCAGCGCAAAAGCCATGAACCATTCGAGCGGGGGAACGTAGCCAAGCCACGTGGTCAACTCCGCATGGGCGACCATGAAGCGGTGCAAAGTTTCGGGACGGATTTCAAGGGTGATTTGCATGGCACCCACAGCCTTCCCTGGTGCGGGGGGGCACTGCAAAAAGAACCGCTCGGGCGTACACCAATTTAGCTGGGCTCCTGCCACGTCCCGCGGGCCGGTCAGAGGGTTGTTTCCGGCGACCCTCACTTTGACGCCGCAGCGGCGTCAATCGGCTAAGCTCTGCCCTTCGGGCTTAGCCGACCGTTCAGGGCGCATCCGCGCCTTTCGCCAGAACAACCCACGGACCGGCAAACCAGCTCACGCCGGAAGCTCCGGCGTTCGAATGAGAGTGGGCACGGCGCGACGTGTGTGCTCGGCAAGGTCTTGATGCTTTGGGAAACCGATGGAAATGGCTCGGAAAATCAGAACTAGCCAAAAAATGCGACGTTTATAGCGTTTGTGGCGATTATGGCGTTGCGAATGCTACAAGGAGGCCGTATGTCTTGGATGATGAAACTCGCTCAATCACGTCTCGATCCTTCCCTGGTTTCCCCCGAAGAATTGGATCGTCTGGCGGAGATGGTGTTCGAGGATGAACGCCCCGCCTTGATCGGCCGCGAGGGGGTACGAATCGATCTGCCCGATCCGATCTTCCATTTGCTCGTACGGACAGTCCGCGCCATGCAGGAGGGAAAGTCCATCGTTCTGCTGCCCGAAGACGAGACCTTCACCACACAGGCCGCCGCCAGCTTTCTGGGCATGTCGCGCCAGTTCCTGGTCAATCTGTTGGATCAGGGTGCGATCCCCCATCACCACGTGGGCACTCACCGAAAGGTGTACTTCAAGGATTTGTTAGCGTACCAAAAACAGCGCGACCAGCAGCGCCGCAAGGACCTCGATCAATTGTTTGAGAAGGCGGAAGCAGCGGGCGTTTACGACGAGCAACCACCGGAGGATGAGAGCTGACTACCCAGTAGTGCTTGATGCCTGTGTGTTGGCACCGGCAAATACTTGCGACCTGCTGCTCAGGTTGGCAGAAACACCGCGTCTTTACGTGCCGCAGTGGTCGGAGGACATCCTCGCGGAAGTGCGGCGCACGCAGGTCGAAAAGCTGAAGTGGCCGGAGGAACTCGCTCGGTACTGGCAGGAGCAGGTTCGCGCCAGCTTTCCCGAAGCCTTGATTGGCGGGTACGGGAAGCTGACGGAGGTGTGCGAGAATGATCCCAAGGATCGGCACGTACTGGCGGCGGCCATCAAATCGAAAGCCGAGCTGATCGTCACATCCAACCTCAAGCATTTTCCCCGGGCGGCCCTGGAACCCTGGGGAATTTCGGCTACCCATCCATCCAGCTATTTGATCACGCTCTACGCGATGGACCCCGGCGTGGTGGTGGCGAAGTTGGAAGCCATCGCCCGCCGGCGAAAACTGGCACCCGAAGAGATGCTGGGACGGCTTGCTAAAAGCCTGCCCGCCTTTGCTAGGCACGTAGCGGATGCGCTGGGTTGGGACCTGCCGTCAACATGAACGCCAAAAATAGAAAACTCCCATGAAAAATCTCGAAATCAATCTGGGCAACGTTTCCGTCGAGGCATCGGACAGCGATGAGGTCTTGATGCAAAAGGCCCGCCAGCATCTGCCCGTCGCACTCAGAAAGGTGGGTGAGAGAATGGGTGAGGAGACGTGGACAACGATGGAGAAGTCGTTTCGCAATTCCATCATCAAGCTCAAGAGCGCCGACAAAGGACCTCATGTGCGTGACAGCGGCGAGCAATATGCGCGCAACGCCGACAGCGCCACTCAAAAGCAACTCGTCCAAACGATCTTCGAACAGCTCCAAACTCAACGTGCGGCCAAGCAATAATCAAGGAGGGGATGCCGATGACCAAGGGAAGTCCGTGTTTCCACGTGATTGAACTCGAACAGAGAACCGATGCGTGGCGAGAATGGCGACACCACGGCGTAGGGGCCTCTGATGCGCCGATCATCATGGGCGAAAACCCGTGGAAGGACGTCTGGGGGTTGCTTTCACTGAAACAGGGTCCTGCGTGTGACCCCGGCAGAAACGCGGCGATGAATTTTGGTGAAGAGTGCGAAGCCGATGCGCTTGGCAGCTACATCCAAAAGAAGGGAGTTTCCGTTGCCCCGCTGTGTTTAGAAAGCAAAGAGCGCCCGTGGATGCGCGCCAGCCTGGACGGCATCTCCGATGACCGTTCGGTTGTTGTCGAAATCAAGTGCGGGTTGTCGATCTACCGCAAAGTCTCACAGTACAAAATGGTGCCCACGTATTACAACGGCCAGCTTCAGCACATCCTCGCTTTGACTGGGCTGCCATCGCTGGATTTCTGGTGTTATCTGCCGAATCGCCCCGGTCTGTTGGTCAAAATCCGGCGCGACGAAAGCTACATCAAGCGGCTGATCACTGCAGAAACGGAATTTTGGCAACATGTTCAGGAAGGTCGATGAAGACGTGTGGCTGTTGCCATGGTGGATTCGATCAAGTCTCTCCCCGCACACCAAGTGATGAACTGGTTTCAAATAGCCCGGAGTCAGGCCGATGCGTTTTTTGATATCGAACAACGCATCTCCGAAGCAGAGCGACAGGAGCGTGGGCTGGCTGCTATCGATGCCTTCCATCACATCTTCACCGTTCTTGCCGCAGAGCTGCGTTTACGCGACGAGTGGCCAAAAGCGTATTGCCACATCAGGCCGTTTTCTACGGGCATCATTGAGCACTCGACCAAGATGCGTTGGGATTTTACGCTCGGGGTTTCACTCCACGGCTGGTTTGTTGAGGCTCTGATTGTAGCGCCCGAACAAATCCGTCACATGAAAGACGACTACTGGCATCACATCCTCAGGCTATCCACACTCGGCAAGGCGGAATTCCAGGATTACGGGCGGCCCAACGGCTGGAGCAGCCGTCCAGAAGTCAGCAAGCTTACCCAGCACAAAGGGAGTTTGGTCTTCTCCATCGCCCGAGATTTTACGCTTTTGGCTTCCACGTCAGAAGGATGCTCAACGCTGGGCGGCATTCACATCACCCTTCCACTCGAATCCGACGAGGCGGCAGTCACCACCTTTTTCAAACACGCGCTGGATTCGCTCTACCGCTCGAACTATCTGCTGCACCGATCCGCGTACCTTCAGCAGAAGCGTTACGTGAAAAAGTTTGGGCAGTAAATCAAGGGGGCAGATGAGGTCTGATGACACGTTGCGCCCCGCTGGATTATCCAGGCGGGGCGGCGTTATTATAAAAGTCCTACGTGCCACTAACGGCTTGGGCGGTCTCCGCTGCTTTCTTGGCCGCGCGTCGGCGCTTCGGGCGGGGGGCAGTGGCTCCGACTTCAGCTTGTCTCTCCACTTCCCGCCACTCGCGGTATGCCTTCAACCCGGCCATCAATGCCCTGTCTCCTTCGCCAGCGTTGCCCTGAGCCGTTTTCTTGGGCATCCATTCTGTTTCGTACCAATGGAGCTGCTGGGGCGTGAGGTCCGCGAAGGTCAAACCACGGTTTTTTCCAAAGTGGATCGGAGTGTTCCGAAAATTCTGTCCCTCGACACGGCTGAACGCCTCCAATGTTACCGGGATGGGGGGTGCCGCCTTGGTGCGTACGGCAAAGGTGGGGGGAGCGGGCTTGAATGACTCGGTATCGGCGGTCACCTCCAGGAGGATCACCGGGGTGGGAGTGGATGCGGCGGTTGTCTGGGTCAAGGTGGCGATGCTGGCACTGATTTCTTCCAAATCCTGCGTGAAGATGTCGCTGGCGGCAGTCGTGGTGAGCACCGCATCCACCAAAGCGCGCTTCTTCGCCATTTTGAGCACGGTGTTGTAGTGGTCGGCGGGGTTGTCGTTTTCGACCTTCTCGCCGCCCCGGGCGACCATCCATCCCTGGCCGTCCACCTTTTTGACCGTGAAGCCTTTGCCGCCGATCAATTCCTGCGCTTTGGCGGGGTCATCCTGACGAATTTCCCAGTAGACTCGGGGCACGGCGCGGTCAGTGACTTCCGCCGCACCCGCGCGGAAACGATATTTGTTTTCGAGAGTGGTACAGGAGCCGACGCCTTGGCCGATGAGCACCTGGCTCGTGATGCTGGTCAGTGTCGTGGTCACCCGGTACTCGCGGTGGCCGCGCTCATGCTGACGTTCTTCCACGTCGTAGGCGGGGGCCAAGCGGAAGAGCAGGCAAAGCTTTTCGGCACCCGGTTTGAGCAGGGTGGGTTTGTCGCCGCAGCCGGGGATGCGGCCAAAGTGTTCGCCCTCCTTCATGGCGGCGGACATGATTTGCTGGATGAGCGCCACGTGGGTGAGCACCTGCTGCACGGTCAGCGGGGCGGGGGAGCCGATTTCAGCGGTGGCGACGGCGCGACTGTCGGCTTGCGCGGGAACGATCTGGGCGGTAGTCATGGATTGCTATCTTCTCGGGTAGTGTTGTAACTGGGCCTCCGCGTGGTCGAAACACGCGGGGGCCTTTTGCTTGG
>CALMVM010000132.1:0-1250 GCA_937873255.1 uncultured Verrucomicrobiota bacterium
GTTCCGCTGCCTGCTCCGGCGTGATGCCCCGCACCGGCAGGCCGAGCCCCTTGCCAATGGTCCGGGCGATGTCGCGCATTGGGATGCCCTCTTCTGCGACGGCGTGCAAGCGCGTGCCTGCCGCGGCACTTTCCAGGGCCAGACGGTACACTTGGGCGGCGTCGAAGCGGTGGACGGCGGGCCAGCGGTTGGCCCCGTCGCCCACGTAGGCGGCGAACCCCTTCTGGCGGGCGGTGTCGATTAGCATCGGCACGAAGCCTCCGTCGCCCGCGCCGTGGACGGTCGGCGGCAACCGCACGAAACTGGCGCGCACGCCACGTTCGGCGGCAGCCAGCGCCAGGGGTTCCAAGGCACCGCGCGGGTTCATTGCCGGATTGGCCACTTCGCCCTCTGTGGGGGTACGCCCGGGGGTAAGCAAGCCCATGCCGAAGGTAGTGACGAGCGGTTTGCCCGAGCCCGCCAAAGCGTCGTTCAACACGGCGATGACCCTTTGGTCCGTGTCGATGTTCTCCTGGTACTTGGAGAAGTCATGGATGAAGGCGAGGTGGGCCACACCATCGGTGACTGTGGCCCCCCAGCGCAGGCTGTCCAGGTCTTCGAGCGAACCGTGGTGGACCTCGACCCCGGCTGCCTTGAGCGTCTGTGCTCCTTGATCGGATCGGGCGAGGCCGAGCACCTGGTGGCCATGGGTGAGCAATTCCCTGACGACGGCAGAACCGATGAAACCGGTCGCGCCGGTGACGAAAATACGCATATAGATTGGATTCTCCCGTGTGGATGGAGGATGACGATCGTCCTGGAATTAGATGGAGTAAAGGAGCGACGTTATACCGGAAAATAGGAGCATGGCCTCGCGGGATTCGTAGTCACGCACCAACCGCCGGTTGTGGGTGAGCCAAGCGGTAATCGTCCTCAGAGCGTAGGAACGTTGAGTTTGCTGACCGGAGCTTGGACGACAAGCTGCTTTGCAGAAAAGGTGAATACGCAGCCGCACGTCAGAAAACGGTGGTGGCTGGGGTTGGCCCCCAGGCCCGAGGCGAGTTCCTGGCTCGTGCATTGGAGGCCTCTCTCCGCCGTCACGGCCAAGGAGAGCACGATTTGCAATGCCATCGGGAAACGCCAGTCGATCATAATGCAATGACAACAGTTGCATTTCGTTGAGGTCGCTGTCGCGCTCTCCGAAAACACCGAAAACAAAATCCCCATGAAACACTGGACACTCGAGACTGGAACGACCGATCTCCATGGAC
>CALMVM010000132.1:1260-1642 GCA_937873255.1 uncultured Verrucomicrobiota bacterium
CGGCTTCGCTCAACCGCCGCGACCAACTCTGCGCGGGCGATGGGGCATCCGCCATGGAACCCAACGCGGTGGCCCGGCGGGCGTTAGCCGCTTGGCCGGGGCAAAGTCAGGGCTGTCCCTTGCCGACAGCATCGGCGAAGGCAGCCAGCAGCGTCCGGAGCGCACCGGCGGTTCGGCCTCGTTGCCAAAGCACCATGTCCCAGTGGACGGCCGGTTTGGCAAGCGTCACCATCCTTACCCCGCCGGCGGGACGGCCGCGCACGTAGGCCGGTGCCAGGCACACGAGACCCTCGCTTGCCACGAGGGAAAACGCCATGCCGAGTCCGTCGGCGACGGGTCCAAACTTGATCCGGAAACCGGCTTTGCGGCAAAGCTGGGTAAG
>CALMVM010000132.1:1652-2169 GCA_937873255.1 uncultured Verrucomicrobiota bacterium
CTGGTTGCGACCGGGCAAATGCTGCTCGGGGGTGCGCACGAAACGCTCCTCGCGCAGTTCTTCGAGCCGCAAGCTCGGGCGCGTGGCCAGCGGGTGGTCGGCAGGCAGGATGGCCACCCACGGCAGCGTGGCCAACTTGCGCGTGTAGAACTCGCGGGAGGCGATTTGGCCCTCCTGCCCGGCCAGCGCCACGTCGATCTCGCCGCGCCGCAGCCGGTCGATCTGCTCGCCCGGCGTCAGGTCGTAAAACTGCACCTGGACCTCGGGGTGCGTGTGCCGCAGCACGGCCAGGGCCGGGTCCAGGTAAGCGTGGGCGGCGGCGGACAGATAACCGATCCGCAGCGTCTTGCGCTCGCCGTGCTTGAGCAATCGGCTGACCTCGACGATGCCGTGGTCATAGCCAGCCAGCACGGGGCGCATCGCTTCCGCCATGGCGTGCCCGGCGGCGGTCAACTGCACCCCGAAGTAGGTCCGCTCGAACAGGCGTCCGCCCACCTCGTCCTCCAGGGCCTTTATC
>CALMVM010000132.1:2188-2424 GCA_937873255.1 uncultured Verrucomicrobiota bacterium
GCGTTGAGGGTTATGCATTTTGCGCGCGAAGACAATCCGCTTTGCGCATTACCCGCGACCTGCGCGCGGTTGATAGAATCTTCCTGTCCGCGACCGGCGAATATGATCCAGATGAAAACGCTCCACTCTCTTTTGAAAACCGACGGTGCCATTTCCACCTTGTTGCTACGGCTCACCCTGGGGATCGTCTTTTTTCCCCACGGCGCACAGAAGGTGTTTGGCTTGTTTGGCGGTCC
>CALMVM010000133.1:0-6290 GCA_937873255.1 uncultured Verrucomicrobiota bacterium
GCGGAGGCGGTGGTGTTCGCCATGCTGGCTTCCTACATCCTCTCACGGACCATCGTGCCGACCCTGGTGCAGTATTTCCAGAGCGGGCGCGAGGGCGAGTTGCATGGCCACGGGGGCGCGCCGCGCGGGTTTTTCGGCAGGCTCCAGGCGGGATTTGAAAACGGGTTCACGCGCTTCCGCAACTGGTACGGCCGCCGGTTGGAGGGCGCGCTGGCGATGCGTTGGACGTTCGTGCTCGGGTTCCTGGCGATCTGCCTGCTCTCGGCGGGGCTCCTATTCACGGTTGGCAACGATTTCTTCCCGAGCGTGGACGCCGGGCAATTCCGCCTGCACATGCGCGCTCGCACGGCCACTCGCATCGAGGAAACGGCGAACTCGGCCGATCAGGTCGAGCAATTCATCCGCACGCAAATCCCGGCGGCGGAGATCAACACGATCCTCGACAACATCGGCCTGCCCTATAGCGGCATCAATACGTCCTACGCCAACAACGGCACCATCGGCACCGCCGACGTGGAGATCCTGTGTTCGCTCGACGAGAAGCACCACGGCCCGACGGCAGGGTACGTCGCCAAGCTGCGCCGGGAACTGCCCAAGAAATTCCCGGGCATCGAGTTCTTTTTCCAGCCCGCCGACATCGTCAGCCAGATCTTGAATTTCGGCATCAGCGCACCCATCGACATCCAGTTCATCGGCCGCGACGTGGACGGCAACCTCGCCGTCGCCAAGGAATTGGCCGAACGCGTCCGCTCCGTGCCCGGCGCGGTGGATTCGCACATTTATCAACTTTTCAACCAGCCCAAGATCGACCTGAAGGTGGACCGCTCGAAGGCCAACCAACTCGGCCTGACGGAGCGCGACGTGGCGAACAGTCTGCTCACCTCGCTGAGCAACAGTTTCCAGGTCTCGCCGTCGTTCTTTTTGAACAACACGAACCACATCGTCTACAACCTCGCCGCGTCGGCCCCACAGTACCGCGTCGAGACCCTGGACAACCTCCTCGACCTACCAATCACCAGCGCGAATGGCGCGCCCAACCAACTGCTCGTCAACCTGGCGAACCTCGACCGCAGCACCGGCCCGGCCGTGCGCTCGACCTATAACCTGAACCCGGTCATCGACATCCTGTGCAGCGTGCAAGGCCGCGACCTCGGCGGCGTCTCGGCGGACATCAACCGGATCGTCAACGAGTTTTCGCCGACCCTGCCGTGGTACAAGGCCATGCTGCCGTACCAGGATTGGATCGCGGCGCACGTGCCCGGCTGCGCGGACCTCTTCAAGCTGCCGCCATCCAAATTGCCGCGCGGCACCGTGCTCGAAATCCGCGGGCAGGTGAAGACGATGCACGCGTCGTTCGTGGGTCTCGCGGGTGGGCTGGTGGGCGCGGTGATCCTCGTTTACCTGCTCATCGTCGTGAACTTCCAATCGTGGACCGACCCGTTCATCATCCTGACGGGTCTGCCGGGGGCGCTGGCGGGGATTTCGTGGATGTTATTTCTGACCGGCACGACGATCAGCGTGCCGGCGTTGATGGGGGCGATCATGTGCGTGGGCGTGGCGACCTCCAACTCGATCCTCGTCGTGACGTTCGCCCGCGAGCAACTGGACGAACACGGCGACGCGTTCCGCGCGGCGCTGGAGGCGGGGCGCACGCGGCTGCGGCCAGTCATCATGACCGCACTCGCCATGATGATCGGCATGGTGCCGATGAGTCTCGGCCTCGGCGAGGGCGGCGAACAAAACGCCCCGCTGGGCCGCGCGGTCATCGGCGGGTTGACGGTTTCCACGATTGCGACGCTGTTTTTCGTGCCGGTAATCTTCGCGCTGATCCGCAGCCGCACCACGAAGAAAACCGTGCCCGTTCCCCTTCCGTCAGACGATACCGCGCACCGTCCCGAGCCCGCGCTCGCGCATTGAGCCCCTGTCTCGCGTCACCATCCTTCCCACCATGAAAGCCGCCACGGACGACACCCGCCACGAAGAACCACCCGCCCTGCCGGACGAACAACGACCCGACCCGGCGGCGGAGGCGGAAGGCCGCCGCCCGTCCACGCCTCCGCCAGAGCATCGTTCGGGCGCGGGCAAATGGGTGGCGCTGTTCGCGGTCCTCGCGCTGATGGCCGTCGCGGCGCTGTTGTGGATGCGCTCGGGCGAGCACGGGAAACTCACCGAAACGACGCGCGACCTCGCGCAAAACCGCGTCATCTTCACGCATCCCTCCGCCGGCCAGACGGAGAGTGAGATCGTGCTGCCCGGCAACCTCCAGGCGTTCAACGAGGCGTCCATTTTCGCGCGCACCAACGGCTACCTGAAGGCGTGGCACGTGGACATCGGCGCGAAGGTCACCGAGGGTCAGGTGCTCGCCGAAATCGAAGCGCCCGACGTGGACGCGCAGTTGCGACAGGCGTCGGCCTCGCTCGCGCAGGCGAGGTCCAACCTCGAAATCGCCAACCTCAATTTCGCGCGCCAGAAAGACCTCCTCGAAAAGAAGGTCGCCAGCCAGCAGGAGTTCGACCAGAACCGCACGAACGTCGATGCGATGAGGGCGTCCGTGCAGGCCGGCGAGGCCAACGTGCAAAACCTCACCGCGCAGAAGGATTTTCAATCCCTAAAGGCCCCCTTCGCGGGCATCGTCACCAAACGCAGCACCGACGTGGGCGCGTTGATCAGCGCCGCCAACGGGCAGGAACTCTTCCGGATCGCGCGCACGGACACGCTGCGGGTCAATGTGTACGTCCCGCAGGCGTACGCGGCAAAGGTGAGGGAAGGCGCGACGGCGTTCCTCGTGTTCGCGGAGTTTCCGGGCGAAAAAATCCAGGGCAAGGTCGCGCACATCGCCGGGGCGATTGATCCGGCCACGCGCACGCTCCAGACCGAGATCCAGGTGGACAACAAGGACAGCCGGCTATTTCCGGGATCGTTTGCGAACGCGCACCTGCTACTGCCGTTGCAAAAAGCCCCGACGGTCGTGCCGGTGAACACGCTGCTTTTCCGCAAGGAAGGCTTGCAGGTCGCGGTCGTGGACAAGGACAATATCGTTCGTCTGCGGAAAGTGACGATTGGGCAGGACTTTGGCGCGACCCTGGAAGTGCTCAGCGGCGTCGCGCGGGAGGACCGCATCGTCGTCAACCCGTCCGATTCGCTGCAAGACGGCACGAAAGTCGAAGCGACCGAACAGCCGGCGGCGGCGAAGGATAAATAGCGTTGCATCCCGCCGCGCCAGCGGCGTCCAAACCGACTGGTAGGGAACGCTCTCCGAGCGGTTCGTAGATTTCTGACAGGACGCAACGCGTGTGCAACGCGCATTCCAGAAACATCACGGACCGCTCGGAGAGCGTTCCCTACCAGTCGGTTTCGATGCGCCTGCGGCGCAGTGTGGTAAGGGACGCCCCATCACCCCCGGTTAGCCCCCGGCGCATCGCCTCGACCGGTGCGGTCCCGCCGAACCAGTGCTCGAACGACAACACTCCCTGGTGCAGCAGCAGTGACAGGCCGCCAACGGTTTGCGCCCCGGCGCGTCGCGCGGCCTCGATGAGCGGCGTTGCAAGGCCCGACGCACGGTAAACCGTGTCAAAAACACGTAGACCCTCCGGGACGGCCGACACGGGAAGTGGTGATTCGTCCCCGTCGCGCAATCCCACGGACGAGGCGTTGACCACGAGATCGACGCTCGCCAACACTCCGGCGTCGGCGGCATACGTCCACGGGAGGGTCTCCAGTTCGCACGAGCTTCCGGTAGATCGTTCTGCCAATGCCGCCACCAGGTCGCGCGCTTTTTCCGGCGTGCGGTTGACCAGCACGAGACGCTGGCATCCTTCGAGAATGCACTGCGCCGCCAACGCACGCCCCGCACCGCCGGCCGCGCCGAGGATCAACACGCGCGCGCCGGCCAGTTCCAGCCCGAACTCCGCGCGCACCGCGCGCACGAAACCGGGGCCGTCGGTGTTGAACCCGCGCAGCGACCCATCGGCCTCCACGCGCACCGTGTTCACCGCGCCGAGCCGCGCGGCGTGTGGGTCCACCGCGTCGAGCAACGGCAACGCGGCGGTCTTGTGAGGAATCGTCAGGTTGACCCCGATCAATCCCGCCCGCGCAATGAGCGCGAGCGCTCCGGCGAGTTCGTCCGGCCGGACGTGAACGCGGGTGTAACGCGCGTGAATGCCGCGAGCCAGGAGCGCGGCGTTGTGCATCGGCGGAGACACCGAATGCGCCACCGGATCACCGAACACCGCCAACCGCAACGGCTGCCGACCGTGCGTGGTCACGGCCGGCCAATCCTTCAGATCTTCGGCGTGGTAGACGCTGTGTTCGGACGGCGGCACGCGATCTCCGGTAAACCGCTAAGCTTTTTCCGCTGCCGCACGCAGACGCACGAGCACTTTTTCCTTCCCCAGAATCGATAGCATGTGGTACAGGCTCGGCCCCACCGACCGGCCGCTCGCGGCGACGCGCGCGGGGTGGATGAAGACGGCTGTCTTCACCCCGGCATCGGCGGCGAGCGTCTTGAACGCGCCTTCCAGCGTCGCGGCATCCCAACTCTCAGGCGCGATGTTTTCCAGGTGCGCGGCCAACTGGCGCAGGCGCTCGCCGGCCCCGGCGGCGCGCAGGGTTTTGGCGACGGCTTCCTCGTCGAACGGGAAATCGTCCGTGAAAAAATACGCCGTCCACGCCGGCACGTCCTTGAGCAGCTTGACCTTTTCCTTCACCGACGCGAGGACGTGGTCGAGGTAATCGTTCGTGAACCCGCCGATGGGTAAGCCCGCGCGTTCCATCACGGGCATGCACAGCGCGCGGAAGCGCTCCAGGCTCATTTCGTGGACGTACTGGCCGTTGAGCCAGAAACACTTGTCGGTGTCGAACGCGGCGTTGCGGCGGTTGATCTTGTCCAGCTCGAAAAGCGAGATGACCTCGCCCATGTCGAGTTTCTCGCGGTTGTCCTTGGGCGACCAACCGAGCAGGCAAAGGTAGTTGGCGACGGCCTCGGGCGCGTAGCCCTCGTCGATGTACTGCTGCACACTCGCGCCCTGGTCGCGCTTGCTCATCTTGCCGCCGGAACGGTTCAGGATGAGCGGGATGTGGGCGTACTTCGGAGGCGTCGCGCCGAGTGCCTGACAAAGCTCAATGTGCTTGGGCGTGTTGGAAAGATGGTCCTCGCCGCGAATGACGTGCGTGATGCCCATCTCAATGTCGTCCACGACGTTGACGAAATGAAAAATCCACGAGCCGTCCGGGCGGCGGATGGTCGGGTCGGGCTCCAGGTCACCGAGCGGATTGATGGGCTTCGAGCGGTCCACCTCGACGCGTCCGCACACGAGGTCTTCCATGACGATGAGCTGGCGTGGAGCTTTGAAACGGGTCGCGCCTTTTTCGTCCAGATACACCTTCCCGGCGGCTTCCAGTTTGGCGAGATAGTTCACGTAGACGGCGTCGCGCTCGCTCTGAAAATACGGTCCGCAATCGCCGCCGATGCCGGGGCCCTCGTCCCAGTCTAGGCCGAGCCACTTGAGGCCGTCGTAGATGACCTGCACGGCCTCGACGGTGTTGCGCGCCTTGTCGGTGTCCTCAATGCGCAGGATGAATTTGCCGCCCGTGTGCCGGGCGTAGAGCCAGTTGAAAAGCGCGGTGCGCGCCCCGCCGACGTGCAGGAAGCCGGTGGGCGAGGGGGCGAAACGGACACGGACGGGCGACGGACTCATAAGCGGCAAAAACGAACGACGGGTTGGACGCGCAACTTGGCGCAGAATTTACCCGCCCGCAATTTCCGAAGTTGCAGCCCCCCGCCGGTCCGGCGGACGTTGGAGCCCATGGACCTTTCCGCCCTGCTCCGCGACGAGGAACTGCGCCGACGCGAGTTTCCGGTGTGCGCGCAAAAAACGTTCCTCGCCCACGCCGCCGTTTGCCCGCTGCCGCGCGTGGCGGTGGACGCGCAGGTCGAATACGCCCGCGCCTCCGCGACGGCCGGGCCGGATGATTACGTCGTCGCCCTCCGGCAGATCCGCTCGGCGCGCGAGACGTGCGCGCGGCTGCTCCCGGGCTCGACTCCAGAGGAAATCGCCTTGCTCGGTCCCACGTCGTTGGGCCTGAGTTTATTCGCGGGCGGCCTCGACTGGCGGCCGGACGACGAGGTCGTTTATTACGCGGACGATTATCCGGCGAACGTCTATCCGTGGACCGACCTCGCGCGGCGAGGCGTGGTGCCGCGCGCATTGCGGCCGGAACGCCCCGGCGAGATCACGCCCGACGTGGTCGCGGCGGCGCTCACTCCGCGCACGCGGCTGGTGGCGCTTGCG
>CALMVM010000133.1:6300-10082 GCA_937873255.1 uncultured Verrucomicrobiota bacterium
ATGTTGGGTGAACGCGGGGTGTTGTTTTCGGTGGTCGCGATCCAGGCGCTCGGGGTGTTTCCGCTGTCGGTGGAGCACGTCGATTTCCTATCCGCCGACGCGCACAAGTGGATGCTCGGACCGCTGGCGAGCGGGATCGTCTACGTGAAGAAGTCGCGCTTTGAGGCCCTGCGGCCGATCTTGCTCGGAGCGTCCAACGTGCGCTCGCCCGACTTCATCGCGCAAGAGGAAATTCGCTTCCTCGACACCGCCGCGCGCTACGAACCGGGCGTGCTCAACCTCGGGCCCATCCTTGGCATGCAGGCGTCGCTCGAACTGCTGCAAGCGGTCGGGCTCGCCACGGTCGCCGTACGGATCGGCGCGCTGGTCGGACGGCTGGCGGCGAGTTTGGGCGATCTCGGTTTCGAGTTGGCCGGTCCAGTCGCCGGCTCGAACGCGTCCGGCATCCTGGCCGTGACGCACCCGAGCGCGGAGACCCCGGAGGTTTTCCGCAAGCTCCAGGAAAACCGCGTGACCGCCTCGCTCCGCCACGACCGTACGGGCAAGGGGTATCTGCGCTGGTCGCCGCATTTTTACAACACGGAAGAGGAAATCGACCGTGTGGTGGCGTTGGTGCGCGGGTTTTTAGGGTGACTGTGCGGCCTGAGTAGAGTCCTTTTCCGGCAAAGCCTCATCCAAGCGCATCCCGAACCTCGCCGCAACGCTCGCCGCGAATTCCTCCACGCCTGTCTCACTCCCGCTTGCCGTGGAAACGGCGGTCATCTCCACCCCCGCCAAACCGCACGGCGTGATCGCGCGAAATGGCTCCAGCGTCGCGCCGCCCGCGACGTTGATGGCAAACCCGTGCATGCTCACCCAACGCCGCACCCCGACCCCGATGGACGCGATCTTGCGTGGACCGACCCACACGCCGGTCAGCCCTTCGCGCCGTTCGCCGCGCACACCGTATTCGGCGAGCGTCTCGACGAGCGTTTCCTCCAGAAACCGCAGGTAGCGGTGCAGGTCGCGCCCGCGTCGGCCGAGGTCGAGGATCAGGTAACCCACGAGTTGACCCGGACCGTGATAGGTCGCCTGCCCGCCGCGGTTGGTCGTTTCCACGGGATGCGGCAGCAACGCGGGTGTGAGCAGGCTCGAACGATCCTGCGTGCGGCCAATCGTGTAAACGGGATCGTGTTCGAGCAACAACAGGGTGTCCGGCGTGTCGAGCGACCTGGCGATTTTGCCTTCGACGAGCCGTTCCTGGATCGCCAACGCCTCGCGGTACGGCACCCGCCCGAGCCACTCGACACGGAGCGGGGAGATCATATCCGCGCGAGCGCCGCCACCGTGCGCAACGGACTGCTCTGCGCCCGCAGATGGGTCAGGCCGATGGCGAGCGCGTCGGCGGCGTCGGCCTGCGGGGTTTCGGTCAGGCCGAGCAGCGCGCGCACCATGAAGGCGACCTGCGTTTTCTCCGCGCCGCCGCGCCCGACGACGGCTTGCTTGACCTCGCGCGGGGCGTATTCGTAGATCGGCAGGCCGCGTTCGGCGGCGGCCAGGATCGCCGCGCCGCGCGCCGCGCCCATCGTGATGGCCGTCTTGTAGCTCTGCACGAAGATGATGCCTTCCACCGCGCAGCAGTCCGGCTCGTATTTGTGGATGAGTTCCGCGAGCCGGTCGTGGATCGCCACAAGGCATGAACTGGGCAGCAGGTCGGCCTTGTTCTTGATCGTGCCGTACTCGCAGGCTCGGGCCTTGAGCGGCATCCCCATCAACACCGCCGCCGCCCGGCCGTTGCCGCCGCCGGAGGCCGTGGCGGCTTCGAGCACCGCGAAACCGGTGCCGCGCAGGGAAGGATCGACGGCGAGGACGCGCATAAAAGAGAAGTCAGAAGGTAGAAGGAGAGAAGCGGAAGTAAAGGAGGGGGTGGCCTCTCTGTTCTGCAATCTGTTCTTCCCCTTCTACCTTCTGCCTTCTACCTTCTGACTTCTCTTTTATGTCCATCGCCACCCGCACCGGAGACGACGGCACGACCGGCCTGATTTACGGGCAGCGTGTGCCGAAAAGCCACGTTCGCGTCGAGGCGGTCGGGCGCTTCGACGAACTCAACGCCGCGCTCGGCGTCGCCAAGGCGACCCCGCCGGCCGACGCGGCGTTCGTCTCCACGCTGGAGGAGATCCAGCGCGAACTCGTCAACGTCATGGGCGAACTCTCCGCTGACGACGCCGATCAGGAACGCTACGCGCAAAGCAAGTTCGGCTCGCTCGCCCCTGCGTCCCTGGAACGGCTCGACCGACAGGTGCGCGAACTGGAAAATGGCGACCCGCCGTTGCGTTTCGATGGTTGGGCGACTCCCGGACGCACGCCCTCGGCTGCCGCGCTCGACATGGCGCGTGTCGCCGCCCGCCGCGCCGAGCGCCACCTCGTCGCCATGCGCGAGGCCGGGCATCCCGTGCGCGCGCTGGTGCTGCAATACGTCAACCGCGCGTCGGATCTGCTGTGGCTGCTCGCGCGCAAGGCCGAACAATAGATCCCCTCCGCTCGCGCCGGGGGATTTGTAATGCAAAGGGACGCTGTTATCGTACCCGTACTCCATGCACCAAGGACCTTCGCTCGTTATCGCCGGACGTGAATTTCCCTCGCGTCTGCTCGTGGGCACCGGGAAATTTTCCTCCAACGAGGCGATGCGCGATGCCCTCGACGCCAGCGGCACGGGGCTCGTCACCGTCGCCCTGCGCCGCGCGGACCTTTCCGGCAGGAAAGACCCGTACGCGAACATCCTCGATTTCATCGACCCGGCGCGCTACCTCCTGCTGCCCAACACCAGCGGCGCGATGAATGCCGCCGAGGCCGTGCGGCTCGCGCGGCTGGCTCGCAACGCCGGGTTGCCGAACTGGGTCAAACTCGAAATCCACCCCGATCCGCGCTACCTGCTACCCGATCCGGTCGAGACGTTCCTTGCCGCCGAGGAACTGGTAAAGGACGGCTTCGTGGTCTTGCCGTACATCAACGCCGACCCCGTCCTCGCCAAGCGCCTGCAAGACGTGGGCGTGGCAACCGTGATGCCGCTGGGCTCTCCCATCGGCAGCAACCGCGGCATTGAGACGCGCGCGCAGATCGAGATCATCATCGAGCAGGCGACGGTGCCGGTGGTCGTGGACGCCGGCCTGGGCGCGCCGAGCCAGGCGGCGGAGGCGCTGGAAATGGGCGCGGACGCCGTGTTAGTAAACACTGCCATCGCCGTGGCGGAAGAACCGGCGCGGATGGCGCGGGCGTTCCGACTGGCCGTGGAGGCGGGCCGCGAGGCGTACGAGATCGGGCTGGGCGCGCGGTCGGAGGCGGCGAGCGCGACGAGCCCGTTGACAGGCTTCCTGCAAAAATAAACGGACCATGGGACACATCGTCATCGTCGGCTATCGGCCCAAACCGGGTAAAGCGGAGGCACTGCGAAACCTCCTGAGCACGCACGTCCCGCGCCTGCGCGCGGAAGGGCTCGTGACCGACCGGGAACCGATCCTCATGCGCGCAAGCGACGGGACGTTCGTCGAAGTGTTCGAGTGGAAGTCCCACGGGATCGTCCAGACGGCGCACACCAGTCCCGTCATCCAGGCGATGTGGAAAGAGTACGCTGAGGTCTGCGAATATGTTCCGGTCGGCTCGCTGGCCGAGGCGCAGCAACTCTTTTCGGGGTTCGGGGCGGTGGGGATCGATTGACCCCGTCCATTGCGGGGCGCACGCGTGCCATTCCTCGAAGTCAAAAACCTCGGGATCTCCTTCCCAACGCCCGGCGGCCTGATCCGGGC
>CALMVM010000133.1:10092-18505 GCA_937873255.1 uncultured Verrucomicrobiota bacterium
AGCGGAAAGACCACGATTGGCCGGGCGTTGCTGAAACTCACGCCCGCCACGGCGACCGTCGGCGGGAGCGTCGTTTTCGACGGGAAGGAAATCCTCGCGCTGCCCGAACGCCAGTTCCGTCCGCTGCGCCGGCGGGTGCAGATGATTTTCCAGGACCCTTTCAACTCGCTCAATCCGCGCCACCGCGTCGAGACGATCATCGCCGAGCCGCTCGAAATCCACTGCAAGGAAATGTCCCGCGCCGACCGCCGCGCGCGGGTGGGGGAACTCCTTGACCAGGTCGGCCTGCCCCGCGAGGCGGCCGCGCGCTACCCGCACGAATTCAGCGGCGGACAGCGCCAGCGCATCGGCATCGCGCGTGCGTTGGCCGCCCGGCCGGAGTTCATCGTGTGCGACGAACCCGTCAGCGCGCTCGACGTGAGCGTGCAGGCGCAGATCGTCAACCTCCTGCAAGACCTCCAGGAACAACTCGGGCTGACCTACCTGTTCATCGCGCACGATCTCGCGGTGGTCGAGCACATCAGCGACGAGCTGCTCGTGATGTACCGTGGCCGGATCGTCGAGAGCGCCAGCGCGGAATCGATCTACGCCCGTCCGCAGCACGAGTACACCCGGCGCTTGCTCGCGGCGGCGGGTGGGGAAATGACGAATGACGAATGACGAAGGGCGGAGAGGGAGGAACGACGCTCACCTGTTCCTCTGCTTTTCGTCATTCGTCATTCGTCATTCGTCATTTCTCTCTTTCGCCCCCCGCCATCCATCGACTATAATCCGCCCGCCGACCGTGAATCCCTACCTGCGCAAATTATTCCGCTTCAACTGGGTGCTGCTCGCCCTGATGATCGCCCTTTGCGTGTGCAGCGTGGTGGCGATCTATTGCGCCACGTTCATGCGCGATCCGCACTCGTACCTGTCGCAATCTCCGCGCAAGCAGACGATCTGGATCGCGGTCAGCCTGGCGGTGTTCCTCGTGGTCGGCCTCATCGATTACCGATGGATCAAATGGGGCGCGCTGCCCGTCTACATCGGCGGCGTGTTCCTGTTGGTGCTTTGTAAGTTCATCGGCAAGGCGCACTTCGGCGCGAAAAGCTGGATCGAGTTCGGCTCGTTCAGTCTCCAGCCCTCGCAACTCGCCATTCTCGGCGGGATCATGATCATCGGCCTGCTCCTGAGCGAATACCGGAGCATGCACCCGATGTTGAAGATCCTGCTCTGCGGCGTGATCGCCGGTCCGCCGTGCCTGCTGGTCGCCATCCAGCCGCAGCTCGGCGGCGTGATCGTGTGGATTCCCGTCATCATGGCGATGCTGTTCGTCGGCGGGATTCCGCTGCGCTACCTGATCGCCATGATCCTCATCGGCAGCGCGGTGATCCCCGTGGCGGCGCATTGGCTCAAGCCCTTCCAGTACCAACGTCTGACGACCTTCCTCGACCCCGACGCCGACCCGCTCGGTGCGGGCTGGAACGTCAACCAATCGCTCACCGCCATCGGCTCGGGCGGGTTCAAGGGCAAGGGTTTCCGCGCGCGTGACACCCTCGTCGAGCAAAATCTCCTGCCCCCGACCGTCGCGCACACGGACTTCATTTTCTCGGTGATCGGCGAGGCGTTCGGCTTCGTGGGCGGCGCGGCGCTGCTGTCGGTGTTCGCGTTCACGCTCGTCACGGGGTTATACGTGGCCTATCAGGCCAAGGACCAGCTAGGGCTGTTGATCGCCGTCGGCGTGATGACGCTGTTTTTCACACACGTCTTCATGAACTCCAGCATGACGATCTCGCTCATGCCCATCGCGGGCTTGCCGCTGCCGATCATCAGCTACGGGGGCACGTTTGTGATGATCATCATGTTCTCGCTCGGCCTCGTGCAAAGCGTGTGGATTCACCGCCGCAACCTCACGCCGCCCCGCGCGGTGAACTTCTCCGCGCCAGAAAAAACCCCGATGGCGACCTCCCGCGCCGTCAGCCGCGCCGTGCCAGCACGCTGAAACTCTGGCGGAACTTGGCGATGCTGTCCGCCGCCAGCACGCCGCGCCATTGCGCGCCGGGGTACACGACCGCGCGCCGCCCGATGATCGACCCGGGATTGAGCACGGCGTTGCAGCCGACTTCCGCGTGATCCCCGAGCACCGCGCCGAATTTTTTCAGTCCCGTGCCGACGCGCGGCACGCCCTCCGTCTCCACGAAAATCTCGCCGTGGTCGAGCTTGACGTTCGACAGGATCGCCCCCGCGCCGAGGTGGCTCTTGTGGCCGAGGATCGAGTCGCCCACGTAGTTGAAGTGCGGCACCTGCGCGCCGTCGAACAGCAGGCAGTTCTTGAACTCGCACGAGTTGCCGAGCACCGCGCCGTCGCCGACGAGGACGTTCTCGCGCACGTAGCAGCCGCTGCGAATCTGGCAATCCGCGCCGATCCACGCGGGGCCTTTGATCGTCGCGCCGTGCTCGACGATTGTGCCCTCGCCGATGAACACGTCCGGCCCGATGTACGGTTGGCCCATGAGTTCGCCGTGGACGCCGGGCTTGAGGCTGAACTTCAGGTAAGCGGCGATCTTGTCGAGGGCCTCCCAGACGTTGGCCGCGTGCTCGAACAACACGCGGTGCGCGGTGCGTTCGAGGTCGAGGAAGTCGGACGGCGCGAAGGTCGTGGACATGGGTCGGGATTTTACACGCGCGTCAATTTCTGACCATCCTTGGTGTCCTTCACCGCCCAGCCGAGCGCGGCGATCTGGTCGCGCAACTCGTCGCTGAGTTTCCATTCCTTGTCGGTGCGGGCTTGCGCGCGTTGTGCAAGGAGCGCCTTCACCTCGTCGGGCACCTCGTCCGCGCCGGCGTCGGGCTCGATGACAAGCGTCTGGTTGACGCGGCCCCACCATTCGAGCAAACGCCGCGCGTGGGCGGGGGTGAGCTGGTTTTTGTCGAGCGCCGAGTTGCTCTCGGTGATCGTCGTGAACAACACCCCCAGCGCGCCCGAGATATTCAGATCCTTGTCGAGCGCCTCCTCGAACCGTTCGTGATCCGCCAGCGGATGCGCTTCGCCTTGCGTCGCGCCCGCTGCATGGTCGGTCAGCCGCGCGACCCAGGTGTCGATGCGTTGCAACTGCGCGCGCGCGTCGGCCATGCCTTCGAAGGTGAAATTCAGCGGCAACCCGTAGTTCACCCGCAGCAGGGCCAGGCGCACCTCGCGCCCTGTGTAACCCTTCGCCAGCACGTCGCGCAACGTGTAGAAATTCTTCAACGACTTGCTCATCTTCTGGCCGTCCACCATGAGGTGCTTGCAGTGCATCCAGTAGCGCACGAATTTCTTGCCGGTCACGGCCTCGGTCTGCGCGATCTCGGCCTCGTGATGAGGGAAGATGTTGTCCTCGCCGCCGCAGTGGATGTCGAGTTCGTCGCCTAGGATCGCACCGGCCATCGCGCTGCATTCGATGTGCCAGCCGGGCCGGCCGCGTCCCCACGGGCTCGGCCAACCCACGTCGCCGTCGGCCTCGTCCCACGCCTTCCACAACGCAAAATCACCGACACTTTCCTTCTCGTACTCGTCGTTCTGGATGCGTCCGGTCGGGCGCAGTGTTTCGAGGTCGAGGTGCGCGAGATGACCATACTCCGGGAATCGGTTGATGCGATAATAGACGCTCCGGTCGTCGGCCTGGTAAGCGTAGTCACGCTCGACGAGGGTTTCGATCATCGAGACCATCCGCGCGATGTACTCGGGCGCGGTCGCTTCGGGGAAAGCGCGCGCGGGTTTGATGCGCAACACGTGCAAGTCCTCGAAGAACGCCTTCTTGAACGGCGCGGTGAATTCGTCGAGCGCCTTGCCCTGCTCGCGGCTGTTGCGGATCGTCTTGTCGTCCACGTCGGTGAGGTTCATCACACGGTCCACCTTGTAGCCGCGCGCTTCGAGGTGCCGTTGGAGCAGGTCCTCGAAAATGAACGTGCGGAAATTGCCGATGTGCGCGAACCCGTAGACCGTCGGCCCGCAGGTGTAGAGCTTGACCGTGCGGCCGGCGGCGTCGAGCGGCGTGAATTCCTCGACCTCGCGGGAATACGTATTAAAGAGGCGCAGTGCCATGAGTGGAAGAAAGTAGATGGCAACGCGCTCGCGTCAAAGCCCGACCGCCGGGAGCGGCGGCGCGGTCTCGGGCGCGGCGTCCTCATTGTCGCGCTCCACGCTGGCAATCGCCATTGCCGCGATGCCCTCGCCGCGTCCGAGGAAGCCCATCTTCTCGTTCGTCGTCGCTTTGATGCTCACGCGGCCGGGGTGCAGGCGCAGGCACTCGGCCAGCTTGAGGCGCATCGTTTCCAGATGCGGCGCGATCTTCGGCGCTTCGGCGATGAGTGTCGCGTCCACGTTGATGATCGTCGCGTTGCCGCCATCGAGAATGTCCCGCACGCGCGAGAGGATTTCCGTGCTGCGGATGCCGCGGATGGATTCGTCGGTGTTGGGGAAGTGATGGCCGATGTCTCCCGCCGCCACCGTCCCGAGCAATGCGTCGGCAATCGAATGGATGAGCACAGCGGCGTCGGAATCTCCTTCCAATCCTTTGGAATGAGGAATCTCGACGCCGCCAAGCACGAGTGGGCGGCCTTCAACAAGGGAGTGAACGTCGTAGCCAATACCGGAAAAAGTTTGTCGAGCCATGAGTGAGGAGGGTTGCGTTTGTTTGTAATCGAAAGAGACCGGCTGAGCTGCCGGGTCTGTCGGTCATCCTCAACCCGTGATGCTGCGTCCGCTCTCGGAAATTTCCGCGATGTGTCCACTCGATGCGATGATCGAATACTTGTCGGGCTTGTCGCGGCGGGGCTGCAAATCGATCTGGCCGCCCGCGTTTTCGCAAAGGAGAATTCCCGCCGCCACGTCCCAAAGGCTGATGCCCGCCTCGATGTAACCGTCGAGCCGCCCGCACGCGACGTACGCGAGATCGAGCGCGGCGCTGCCCATCATGCGGCACTTGCGCACGCGGTGGATCATCTGTTCGAGCACGGGCAGGTTGCGGTCGATGGTCTCGGCGACCTTCGCCAGCCCGACGGAAATAATCGCGTCGGAAAGTTGCGTGCGCGCGCTGACCGCCATCGGCGCGCCGTTGAGCGTCGCGCGCTTGTCCTCGTGGTCGGCGGCGAATAATTCGTCGCGCATCGGATCGTAGATGACGCCCGCGAGAATCTGCTCCCCGCGACGCACGGCAATCGACGTGCAGAAATGCGGGATGCCGTAAAAGTAATTCACGGTCCCGTCGAGCGGATCGACGATCCACTGGAACTCGCTGGCCTGATTGCCGCCAAGGCCCTCCTCGCCGTAGATCGCGTGATCGGGAAAACGCGCGAGGATCATCTGCGTAATGAGGTCCTGCGTGCGCACGTCGAGTTCGAGCTTGATGTCGTGCGCGGCGAATTCGTTCACCTCGCGCTCGACGAGAAAATGTTCCTTCAGCAACGCGCCGGCCGCGCGCGCGGCGTCGGTCGCAAGGTCTAGGTACAGAGACATGCCGGAGTGTAAGCGGAAAAACGCGCGGCGTCGCGCGCGTGAAAAAGATCAGGGGGAGAAAACAAAGTTTTCTCCCCCTGAGCGGTTGATGGTTAAGGGAACGGTTTCGGAAAAACCGTCGCAAGAATTACTTCTTCTTGGCGACAGTCTTCTTGGCCGGGGCCTTCGCCGCGGCTTTCACCGGCGCGGCCTTCGCCGCCTTCTTCTTGACCGGAGCTTTCTTCACCGGAGCTTTGGCCGCGGGAGCGGCTTTCTTTGCAGGAGCTTTCTTAGCAGGCATCTATTCTCAACCCCCTTTCTGCCGCAGGTTGCGGCGCTATATGTTGTATGGAGCGCATATGCTCTCCACATGTTGTAGCAGTTACCGAGCGAGTCGCTCATCGTCAACTACAAATTGAAAAATTCGTGAAATATTTTTACGAGCGATGCGGCGAGCACAGTTTTTTTCGCGCGTGCGAGCACGCGAATTTCGCCGGATGCGAAGATCAGCGTGAGTTCGTTTTCGTCGCTGTCGAATCCGACGCCCGCGCCGCTCACGTCGTTGGCGACGATGAGCGCGCAACCTTTCGCGCGAAGTTTTTCCTGCGCGTGCGCGAGCACGTCGTTCGTCTCCGCCGCGAAGCCGACGACGAACGGACGCGGGTCGTTCTCCGCGCGCGGCAGATCGCGCAGTGAAAGGAGGATGTCGCGCGTGGGCACGAGTTCGAGTGTGAAGGAGGAACGCGCGCCCTTCTTGATCTTGCGCGGTTCGATTTTCGCGGGACGGAAATCCGCCACCGCCGCGCACAACACACACACGTCCGCATCCCTGACCCACGCGTGTACCGCCTCGTACATCTCGTCGCTCGTGGTCACCTGCACGGTCCGCGCGCGCGGCGGCGCGGCGAGCGCGACGGGACCGCTGATGAGCACGACCTCGTGCCCGGTGTCGAGCGCCGCCTGCGCGATGGCGTAGCCCATCTTACCCGACGAACGGTTGCTCAGGTAGCGCACGGGATCGAGCGGCTCGCGCGTCGGTCCGGCGGTGACGAGGATTTTCATTTTCGACAGGATGCGCCGGAGCGCACCGCGCTAGACTTCAGCAGTCTGCGTGCTGAGCAACAGCCGCTCGGCAGCGTCGACGATTCCGTCCACCGGCCACAACCTGCCGACGCCCTCGTAACCACACGCGAGGAGGCCCTCCTCCGGTCCGATGAATTGCACGCCGCGCGCGCGCAGGCGTTCGACGTTGTCGAGCGTCGCGGGGTGCAGCCACATCTTGCCGTTCATCGCGGGGGCAAGCAGGATCGGCGCGCGTGTGGCGAGCGCGATGGCCGACAGCGCGTGGTTCGCAAAACCCCACGCCAGTTCCGCGATGATCTGCGCGGTGGCCGGCGCGATGAGCAGCAGGTCGGCGTTGTCGGCGAGTTCGATGTGGCCGGGCTGCCAACCGATTTTTTCATCGAAGAGGTTCGTCACCACTGGCTGGCGGGCGAGCGTCTGGATCGTCAGCGGCGTGATGAAATGCTGCGCCTCGGCGGTCATCACCGCGCGCACCTCGTGGCCGCGCTTCGTGAGCTGGCTGGCGATGTCGGCGGCCTTGTACGCGGCGATGGAACCGGTGATGCCGAGAACGACCGACTTCGGTTTCGCCGCGCGCGTTTCCATTTTCAAAACGTCATGTCGCCGAATCGCCGGCTCAGGTAACGCTCGGCCTTCATGATCGCGCGGAACTTGGCGAGGTCTTCCTCCACCGAGCCGCTGATGATCGTGTAACGGTAGTCGCGCCAGCGTGCCATTTCCTTCGCGGCGTTGTCGAGACGGCGCGCGACCTGCGCTTCCGTTTCGGTGCCGCGCTTGAGCAGGCGACGGCGGTGTTCCTCCAGGTTAGGCGGCATGATGAACACGTCGGCCAGCGCGTCCTGGACAGTCTGGTCCGCGCTCGCACGGATCGTCGTCGCGCCTTTGGTATCGATGTCGATGAGCACGTCCACACCCAAGCGCAGATACACCAGCACGTTCTCGCGCAACGTGCCGTAGAAATTGCCGTGGACCTCCGCGTATTCAAGGAAGTCCCCGGCAGCCACCTGCTCGCGGAATTCTTCCTCGGACAAAAAATAATAATCCTCGCCGTGCGTCTCGCCGGGACGCGGCGCACGCGTCGTGCACGAGACCGAATACACGAAATCGCGTGTCTGCCGCAACGCGCTGCAAAGCGTCGTCTTGCCCGCGCCCGACGGGGCCGACACCACGAAGAGGATACCCTCCCGGGAAACCTTCCGGGGCTCAAGCGCGGCGGTTTCGGAACTCATTCAATGTTCTGGACCTGTTCGCGCACTTTGTCCAATTCGGTTTTGCAGGCGAGCGCGAGTTGGTTGATGGCGAGGTCGTTGGCCTTCGCGCCGAGGGTGTTGAACTCACGCGCGATTTCCTGCGAAAGAAAATCCATCGTGCGTCCGACAGGTTCGTCCTTTTGCAAGAGCGCGGCGAACTGGTCGAGGTGGCTTTCCAGCCGCGTGACTTCCTCGGAGATATCGCAACGGTCGGCGAAGAGGACGATCTCCTTGGCGAGGCGTTCGTCGTCGACGGGGAGTTCGAGCCCGGCGCGGCGCAGGCGCTCGTGCATGGTCTCGCGGTAGTGCGCGGTGGCGTCGGGCTGGCGCTGGCGAATGTCGGCGAGGTTCGCGCGCATGGTGTCCAACCGGCCGCGCAAATCGTCGGCGAGATGCTTGCCCTCACGCGCGCGCATGTCGATCAGTTCGCCGAGCGCCTGGCGCAGGGCGGATTCGATGGCGGGGCGCGTTGTCGCGGCGTCGAGCAGTTCCTCGCTCGTGCGCAAAACGCCCGGCGCGCGCAGGACGCTCTCGATGCTGACCTCGCCCCCCGCGCCGAGTTCTTCCTTGAGCGCGACCATCGCCTGGTAGTACGCGCGCGCCGCCGCACGGTCGATGACCGCGG
>CALMVM010000134.1 GCA_937873255.1 uncultured Verrucomicrobiota bacterium
GTTGGCACCCCAGACTAACTCAGCACCCGGCTCGAAAAAGCGAAGTCACGTCAAAAGCTCCGCATACCGCTTACAACGACGCGAGACAAGGCAATGTTGCAATGGCTAAAAAGCTCCGTTCCAAAAACGACCGTTTTTGAGACAGGTGACTGTTTCTTCCTTTCCGGTATTGCCATTCCGATGGCCGCTATCACGCATCAACTACATGACGCATTGCGAGCGGGTCCAATTTCTCCCCGGTTAAGTCCCGCTTCGCCCCACGCAGGTTCACACGCGCTTTATTATTGATAAAAAGCGTTATCGCTAATAAACAGGAGGGATGCCGAAAATGCGCGCAAAACAGGCGAAAATGGGCAGGGCAGGGGGTGAAGTGGTCGTTTTGGGCCGGCGCGAGCGCCGGCTGCTCACGGCGGCCGAGTTCCAGGGCCTGAGTGACGTGCCGCCCGAGGCCGAGTGGTTCGCCAACCTCTCCAATCCGAGGACGAGGAGGGCTTACGAGGGCGACATTCGGGAGTTCATGGTCTTCGTGGGCATCGCCGGGGCAGGGGAGTTCCGGCTGGTGACCCGCGCCCACGCGCTCGCTTGGCGCAAGGAACTGGAGCGAAGAGGGCATGCGGCAGCCACCATCCGCAGGAAGCTGTCGGCTCTCGCCAGCCTGTTCGATCACTTATGCGAACAAAACGCCGTGCCTTTCAATCCCCTGCGCGGGGTGAAGCGGCCGACCAACGACGCGGGCGAGGGGAAGACGCCTGCCATCGGCGACGGGCAGGCGCGGGCGCTCCTCAATGCACCGGAGGAAGGTACGCTCAAAGGCAAGCGGGATCGGGCGATCCTGGCCGTGCTGCTTTACCACGGGCTGCGCCGGGCCGAACTGTGCGCGCTCAAGGTCGGTGACTTGGAGGATCGGCGTGGCATCAAGCATCTGCGCGTTCATGGCAAGGGCAGCAAGATTCGCTTTGTGCCGGCGCACCCCATGGCACTGGCGCGCATTGAGGAGTACCTAGAGGTCGCCGGGCACCGAGCGGATGTGGACGGACCACTGTTCCGGCCCATCAAGAACAACCGCAGTGGCGGGCTGAGTACGGCGCTGACACCGGGCGGCGTGTATGTGGCGGTGGTTTGCCATTACGCCGCAGCGGCCGGGATTAGTGTGCGCGGCTTCGGTCCCCATGCGTTGCGGGCCACGGCGGCCACCAACGCGCTCGACCACGAAGCCGACATCGCCAAGGTGCAGGAATGGCTCGGCCACGCTAACATTGCCACCACCCGGCTCTACGACCGCCGGCGCATGCGCCCGGAAGACAGCCCGACCTTCAAGGTGGCCTACTAGACACTTCGACACAGCCACGCGTCTCATGAAGATCAGAGCAGGGTTGAAGTTCCGTCTGGAGGCAGATGTCGAGGACTATAAGGGGATGCTACGCGACGGCTGGGCGGGCAGCATGGACGGCTTGGTCGAGCAGATCGAGAGCGACACCGTCTTCGTGCGCCTCGTGGACGGCCAGGCTTGGCGCTTTGGGCTGAAGCAATTTGAGGAAGTCACTACGCCGCACAATTGGGAGGGCGAGATCATGTGGGATTGATCATTTCTTAGCTCGGTGCGTGTCGACCGTTTTGCCGCTTGACGGCTTTTGATGGCTCTTCCATTCATCCGAGTTCTGCGTCCGGCACCTCGCGCGTATCTAACTTCGGTACGTCGCGCAACAATGCGCTTCCTGTCCGCGCAAGACCGTTGTCGCCTTGAACCTTCCAGCGGATTGACGTGACTTCGCTTTTTCGAGCCGGGTGCTGAGTTAGTCTGGGGTGCCAAC
>CALMVM010000135.1:0-305 GCA_937873255.1 uncultured Verrucomicrobiota bacterium
GCCTCGCCACGCTCACCCCGCCGCCCCCCGCGCAGCCTGCCCCGGTTCAGAGCGCCCCGGCCCCCGGTCCGGCTCCGGTGCAGACGAAGCGGCCAGCGGCAGCCGCCGGGGCGGGCAAAAGCGAAACAGTGGACTTCCGCCAGACGCAAATCCACTTCGGCAAGAACCGGGGCATGACCCTTGCGGACCTCACCCCTCAGCAAATCCACTGGTACGAAACCGAGTGGCTGCCGAAAAAGGAAACCAACGGTGTCAGCGGCGACGGCGACCGCACCCTCATCGCCGGACTAAAAGCGTATCGGCAT
>CALMVM010000135.1:315-2132 GCA_937873255.1 uncultured Verrucomicrobiota bacterium
CGCCTCTCCCGTTCTCTGGACGCCCGCCCTGGATACTCCCAGCGGCGGGCAGGCCCGCCCCGCGCGGACGATGGCGGCAGCAGACCAACTCGAATTTGCGCTGTCCGAACAGACGCCTTTCGACGCGCTGGCGACCACCCTGCTCAACCGGACCGCCGAGATGTTCGACCTGCACCTCGGGATGACCTTGAGCGAGTACCAGAACCGTTGGCTCGAAATCGTGGACGTGGCCACGGAAGTGACAGCGGCAGCGAGCGCCGAGAGCGTGCGCCTACACAAACTGGCAAAGACAAGTCCCTCCCGTGAGCGCCGCCGCTTGCAGGCCGAGGCGCAGAAGGTGGATGGATTCATCTCGGGAGCGTTGCGCGCCACTGAGGAATGGTTTCTCAACGCCACCGAACCGCTCATGGCCGCCTACGAAGCACGGTTCCCCGACGACCAGTGGTTCGGGCTGGTGTTGGCGGAATACCGCGCCTGCGAAGCCTACGGCAGCCTGACGCTCCAACAAATCATCGATCTCGGAGGCGACGACGGGCCGACGCCCGGCTCCGAGTGCTGATGCCGCCGTGGCAGTTGGACCTGCGCCCCGCGACGATGCCGCAGCCACGCCTGTTATGTCAGCTTGCCGCGCTGCCCGGCCCGGCGTCCGCCGATCCTCGGCGGCCACGCACCGCGGACTTCATCGCCGCGAACTTTCCTGACAATTCTCCCGGTTCCACCGGTTCGGCCTTCGGCTTGCCCGCCGGGGCAGCCGCAGGGGCGCGGCGGGAAGGCTGCCAATCGTCGCGCAGCGCCGCCAGGAGCGACTGGGCGACATTGGGCCGCTTCTGCGAATCGACTACGGCGGTTTTCTCGGCCACGTACTCGGCCCCCTTGCGCCGATAATAGCCGCGCACCGCCTCTGCCTGCTTTTCGCTTAAACCGTACCTCGCCTTGACCGCCCCGACCGCCCGGTCTTCCTCTATGGCGTCCCCTTCCCGCTCTAACTCCAGTTCCATCTGTGGAGTCACGGGCAGGGCTAAGGTCTCGATGCCGGCGGGGTTGGCGCGGGGCGCAATCGTAAAATCCAGCGACTCCACCGCTTTGCTGCCTTTGGCCTTCACCTCGATGAAGCTCAGGAAAATGTCACTTTTCGCGTTGATCTCGTCCACGGCGGTCTGCACCGCCCGGCGTTTGAAGTCGGCGTAGTTTCCCAACGCCGTTTTCGTCTTGCCTCGCCCGGCGGGGTGCAGCGCCCCCATGATCCCGCGCAACTCGGTTACGCTCACCAAATACTTGCGCTTGAACTCCCAGCGTTTGGCGAACTGGTAGAGGCGGATCGCGTAGGCCGAGCGCATCTGCATGACCTGTTGCAAACGGAACTTGAAGAACTCCCTTTTTACCTTGAGCAGGTAGGGCTTGAGGTTGCGCGAGATCTCCACGGCGAAATAGCCTTGGCCGTTGGCGGTGATTAGCGCGTCGCTAAACCAGCTCGTCACCAGTTCCACGTGCTTGCCGGTGTCAGGATCGAAGTGGTTCGGGATCACCAGCACCTTGGACTTCAGGTTTTCGGCCAAGTCGCGCAGCTCCTTGTAAAGCTCGCTTTTGGAGAGCTTTGCCAGCTTGGCAAAGTCCGACACATTGACGACGTAACGCTTAAAATCCTCGTCTTCCGGCTCGATCATCGAGATCACATAGAGGACGAGCTTCTGCTCGCGCGGCGAAAGCTCGTAGCGGGCTTCGGCGAGCTGGTTCGACTGCCAGACGACGGTGTTGTCCCCAGGCTGCTTTTGCCAGGAGACAATTTGCCCGCTCATGGACACTGGCATACCGACAAT
>CALMVM010000136.1 GCA_937873255.1 uncultured Verrucomicrobiota bacterium
CGAAAGAATGGCTCGCGCGGGCGAGGCGCGGCAAGTACGGCCCGCCGCCGGGGCGAAGTGTTTACGCGGCGGGTTGAACGGCTAAAAGATGCCTGTTCCCTTTATTTTTATGTCCCCTTTATTTTTATTTGGGGATTGTTGGCGTCAAGGTGGCGTCAAATTGAGTTTCGTAAGACCTTCTTGGATCATCTCGTCCCTAATTCCGTCGCCATAGACCAAGGTAGGCCTTCTAAGACCGGGATTATTCACATTGTCGACCAGCGCGTTGAACGCCACGTCACGCACCCGCAACGGGCGCGGCTTGCTATGCTCTATTATAGCGCCCTCCTGCATGGTCACATACCGGAGGTCGCCGAGTTGGCGCAGCAACACCTGCACCACCTCCGGCTTGCGGGCACTCCGTAGCAGGCACATCAGCGAAGCCTTGCGGTCAGCTGACTGCGGCTTATCCAATTCTTGGCAGACCACGGCAGGCGGCAGGTCCAAAGCCCGGAAGAGTTTGTAGGCATTTACATCACGCAAGAAGTTTTTGTTGGCTGAGCCGCGGTCACGGTCGATCTCGACGATGAGTGCGCGCACCAACTGTTCCGGGCTGTAGATGGCGAGCGCCTTTTTGCTAGCCTCCCACTCCGGACCTTCGGTGTAGGCGGGAGGCGGCCCCATCAACCGGTGGATGGCCGCTTGTGCATCGTCCGCCTGGCAGACCGCCCCTTGCACACAGAAAGCGGCCAACAGCACCGCTACATTAATGATTCGCTTGGGTAATGTCATCGTTTAGTGCATCACGAAATTCGTTAATTATCTTCTGAGCCCCGCCCCCCTGAACTAAGGGTCTCACAAACAACACGGGCAGGTAAGGATACTCGTTTGAATAGTCGTTGGGGCTGAGAAAAATTCCGTGATCGAAGACCTCGCCATAGTCGCGTGCGCCGTTGCACACCCAAGCACAAAAAATCTTGTAGCCGAGCTTCTGCTTCTGCGGATCGTTCGCCTTGACGACCAGAAAATCGAACTGCCCGGCACCGGAATCATTATTGAGAGGAATTGTTCTCCTCATGTGGTGTCGGTCGATTCCACTGCCGGTCGGCGAGGGAAAAGGTTCGTTGGCACCGACATGATTGCCGTTCGAATCAGGATCGTTCGGATACCGTTCGGGATTAGGATGATTAAAACCATCTATGATAGGTGGATTATATGGAATCGTCAGCGCGTAGTTGGTAGGACTGGCGACAATGCGGTTGGTCGGAACGGCACCGAGCCCGAAGTTATGGTACTCGTCGTCATGGAACTGTTTCCAAGGAATGGCGAACTGCGCGTTCCTCAATCGCATGTAACAAAGGGGACAGGCACCTTTTCCACCACCGAAAAGATGCCTGTCCCCTTTTATTTTTTTCGTCTGTGTTTAATCGAGCCGTTACTTGCTGGGAGTTGCCTCCTTGGACCAGTACTTCTACAAAATGAAAAGCTTCATAAGCGTTTTCGTGACAGGCATTAATTGTAGTGATGAAGCACCCGTGATCGAAGACCTGCCCGTAATCACGTGCACCATAACAGACTGCCGAGACAAAAGGGGACAGGCATCTTTTCCATCGGCCGAAAAGATGCCTGTCCCCTCCTTTTTACTGAGACCTCAATTTAGCTAATTGAGATAATGTATTGTTATCGACCGACAATAGTTTAACCACATCAACACCATCTACTCCTGCTGGGTTCCCAAAAAACACATATTGTTCGTTTGCTTTAGGCGATGTTTCTTCGAGATCGATTCTGACTATTATCAAAACTAAGATGTGCTGTGCTACTTCACCGCGAAGCACATCAGTCGCAGTGACTTTCACACCGTAAAATCGTTTTTGTCCTATAGGTCTCGCAACGGGCGGTCCAATTTCTTCAATTGTGCCAACGAAAACCATTGAGGATTTTTTTGTAGCATCGTCTTGCGTGATTGCACTTCCGGCCAATGCATTTTGGTCATTTGCTTTCAAAACGCTTATAAAAGAAGACAAGAGCAAGCAAAGGCTACATGTAATTAGTAGCCGTGTGATCATAGGCAGATTTGTTCCTGCTTCAGTTTGTGTGTACATATAAGTTTTTATTGACATTAGGATCTATGACAATTGGAAGATTATCATTTACAATTGCTGTAACTTGGGCAGGTTGAACTTGGCAAGTTGGTATGTGTTGCGTAGTCACTGCGTTTTTTTGAATGTCCCAGTCTTTCGTGGGATCTTGAGTCGTCGGTTTCTTTCGAGCAATGATCTCGTGCCCAATATGGAATGTGCATATTATTTGAGGGGTATTTTCATTAGTACTGATTGTATAAGTATAATCAGATTGCTCGTAAATGTAATCATCCGCTTTTATGCCAATGTAAAAACCAAAGCCGGCCCCAGGAGCATCTGTGTAATATATGCACCCTTTCGGACTTGGCGTGGTAGTATAAACCTGCGCTGTAGTAGTATCATTGTTTTACTGAGTTGGATTGTTAGGTGAATTCACAGATGTAACTACCCAATTTCCTTTGCCTTTTGCTATTATTGCACTGCAATTCC
>CALMVM010000137.1:0-1296 GCA_937873255.1 uncultured Verrucomicrobiota bacterium
CCCTAGCGGTCCGGGCAGAGAGTTTCTCGCGCCCGCCGCATCCTCCCCCCACGCCGCAGGCTGCCCATGCCAACGACCATTGACCTCCTCAAGGGTCACTCCGAAACCCTTGTCACCGGGATTTACATTGCCCGGGGCGACGACACGCTCGGCCCGTATAATTCCGCTGAAGCCGCCGCGCTCGTGCTCGGCGGTTACCTCCACCCCGCCGATCACGCCGCCCGCAACGGCGACGCCGCCTGGGTGCCGCTCGCCGCGGTTTTGGCCCCCGATTTTGCTCCCCGCGCCGAGCCGCCTCCGGCCGCCCCGGAGTCCGTTCCTCATCCCGGACGCGAAACGCACGGGCACCGCTGGCGGCGGTTGTCGGCGGCGTTTGCCGTGCTTCTGGCGGTCCCGCTGCTGGTGGCGGGCGGAGCGCGCTGGTGGGAAAACCGCCACGCTGCGACTGACCGGGCGAGCATCCAAGCTCCATTCGCGCCGTCGCCGGCTCCGACACCCTCCGCATCGCCGGCCGTCGTGGTCGAAGAACGACCCGCCGCGCCGTTACCCACTCCGGCGGAACCCGATGGCCCCTTGCGTGGCTCGATCTCGCTGACACCGGCGGACGGCAGTCGGACCTCCCTCGCGGGACTTCGCGTGATGGCCTATCCGCTCGCCGCCTTGGAGACCTCCCTCGCGCCCGCCGCCACCGCCGCGCAAACCGCAAGCGAACGCCTCGACCCGCAAATCGAGGCCGCCGCCACGGAACGCTCCGTCCGCGCCACCGAGGAACAGGCCGCCCTCCAGGCCTGGCGCGACGCGGCTCCCGCCGACCCGATGCGCCCGTCGTTGCGTTTTGCCTACACCGGAGCCAAAACCGCCGCGCAGACCGCCAGGGATAATTATCGTTATCTGCTCGACGAACGCACCGCCTCGGCAGGCGGGGAAGCCTACCTCCGCGATCTGCCCGCGCCCACCGTCGCGGCGGATACGGACGACGGTGGTGGTTTCACGTTGGAACTGCCGAAGGATGACACGCCTTACGCCGTGGTGGCGTGCGCACGGCCGACGACGGACGACGGCAGCACGCACCCCCGTTATTGGTTCGTGAAACTCTCCCCCGCCCAACGCTCCGGCCGCGAACCCCTCCGGCTCGACGGCGGCAACCTCACGTCGTCCGCCGCTCCCGAATCGCTCGTCCACACGGCGGACTGAACCACTCCGAGGTGGATGGCGCTCTCCGAGCGGCATTGGTCCCCATCACCCCGCCGGGGTGGTGAATGTTTGGCGGCTGCGCCGCGAACGGGGACGAATGCC
>CALMVM010000137.1:1306-8986 GCA_937873255.1 uncultured Verrucomicrobiota bacterium
GGTCGCGGCTGCCAATCACCCTCGCCGAGCACGGCGGCGGCCACCTCGCCCAGGCTCAGGTCGAAACACTCGCGCGCAGCCCTCTCCCCGGCGTCGCGCCGTTGGGCCGACACGATGAATCCGCTCAGGTCACCGAGCTGGCGCGACATGATGCCCACGAGCAGTTCGGCGAGGTTGTAGCTCATCTTCTGCTCCTCATCCACCTGGAACGCCGCACCCGACCAGAAACGCTGGATCGTCTCGGGCGTCCAGAAGGTCCGCTGATTTTTCGCGGAATCCCGGTCGAACCCGCGGCTGCGCGTGTCGAAAATCTCGCGCTCCAGCGTGTTCGCCAACCCTTCGTTGATCCAGAGCGGCAGCCCGGCGTGATGCGACAGGCACAAGTGGACGAATTCGTGCGCGAGGACGCGCAAAATCGATGGGCCGTAAGGCAAGGCGGTGTGGGCGTAGCCGCGCCCGAGGAACGCCCCGCTCGACGTGCCGTAGATCCCGCCTTCCCGGTCGAAATCGGAGATGTAGCGGTAATATTCCTCCTCTTCCTCGAACATCAGGACCGCGTGCTTGCCGTGCGGCCAGCGCCACGCGGCGACGCCCAACCGCGCCCGCAGGTGCCGCAGGATGGAATCGCATTGGCCGACGAGGTGTTGCGCGGAAAGCTTCGACCGCGCCGACAGCAGCAGGCACAGGCGCGATTCGACGACGCGGTAGTTGCCGCCGAGGTCCTGCGCGAGCGCGCGGAGCCATTGCAGGCTGGCGTCGTGCCACATGGCCGCGCGTTCGGTTTCGTTGGCCGAACGTCCGTTGATCCACGCGCCGATCTTCGACCAGTCCGGCCGGCGAAAACCCTCGACGGTCCGCCAGGCTTCGCGGATCGTCAGCACGTCGCCGAGGCGGGACGCCCCGGGGCCGGGCAATTCCGGGCGCGACGCCGCCTGGCGCGGGCGTTGCCACCATTCGCGAATGGTTTGCAGCATCGGGTCAGTTAAGAGGATGCCCCCGTGGGAGGCAAGGCGGTTGTCGCGCGGGAAATTGCTCGACAAGGCAATCCCCCGCCTGTCAGGAAAACAGCGTTCCTGCCCGGCGCGCGTTTGCGTCCCGACGCCGCTTGGCTTTTCGTAAGGCAGCCCCCCGAATCGCCCGCATGCCCTCCGCTTTTCTCTCCGACGACGCTTGGCGAAGCAAAAAAGTGCTCGTCACCGGCGGATTGGGTTTTATCGGCTCCAACCTCGCGCGCAGACTCGTCGGCCACGGCGCGGCGGTGACGCTGGTGGATTCGCTCGTGCCCGAGTACGGTGGCAATCCCTTCAACGTCGCCGACATCCGCGACCGGCTCCAAGTCAACATCGCCGACGTGCGCGACCCGCACAGCATCCGCTACCTCGTCGCCGGGCAGGACTTTCTTTTTAACCTCGCCGGTCAGACGTGCCACCTCGACAGCGTGCGCGACCCGCAGACCGACCTGGAGATCAACTGCCGCGCGCAGTTGTCCATCCTCGAAGCCTGCCGCGAACGCAATCCAGCCATCCGGATCGTCTTCACCAGCACGCGCCAGATTTACGGCGTGCCACGCTACCTGCCCGTGGACGAGGACCACCCGCTCGCGCCCGTGGACATCAACGGCATCAACAAGCTGGCCGGGGAGAGTTACCACCTCTTCTACCACCGCATCCACGGCGTGCGCGCCAGCGTCCTGCGGCTGACGAACACTTACGGGCCGGGCATGCGCGTCAAGGACGACCGGCAGACGTTCCTGGGGGTATGGTTCATGCGGCTGCTCTCGGGGCTGCCGCTACGGGTGTTCGGCGACGGGATGCAACTGCGCGACTTCAACTACGTGGACGATGCCGTGGACGCGCTGATGCTCTGCGCGCAGGACCCCGCCGCCGACGGGCAGATTTTCAACCTCGGCGCGCCCGACCACACCAACCTGCGCGACCTCGCGGCGCTGATGGTCCACACACACGGCGGCGGGAGTTGGGAGATCGTGCCGTTCCCGCCCGAGCGCAAGGCCATCGACATCGGCGATTATTACAGCGACAGCCGGCGCATCGGCAAAGTGCTCGGCTGGCAGCCGCGCGTGCCGTTGCGCGAGGGGATCGCGCGGACGCTGCGTTATTTCGACGAACACCGGGCGCACTACTGGACGGCGGCGACATGAACATCCCTCAGGCCAATCCGCTGGCTTCTTACCAAGAAAACGCGGCGGCCATCGACGCGGCCATCGCGCGCGTGCTGGCGGGCGGCAGGTATCTGCTCGGCCCGGAAACGGAGGCGTTCGAGGCGGAGTTCGCGGCGTGGGCCGGAGCGCGGGAATGCGTCAGCGCGGGGAGCGGCACGGAGGCGCTCCATCTGGCGTTGCGCGCGTGCGGGGTCGGGCCGGGGGATGAGGTGATCACGGTCAGCCACACAGCGGTCGCCACGGTGAGCGCAGTGGAGTTGTGCGGCGCGCGGCCGGTGTTGGTGGACATCGAACCGGGCAGCATGAACATGGACCCGGCACGGTTGGACGGCGCGCGGACGGCACGCACCCGCGCGGTCGTGCCGGTGCATCTCTACGGGCAGGCGGCGGACCTCGCGCCGGTGGTGGAGTTTTGCCGGCGGCACGGGTTGCGGCTGGTGGAGGATTGTACGCAGGCGCACGGGGCGCTCTACGAGGGGAAGGCGGTGGGGACGTTCGGTGACGCGGCCGCGTTCTCGTTTTACCCGACCAAGAACCTCGGCGCGCTCGGCGACGGCGGCGCGGCGACGACCGGCGACCCCGCACTGGGGGAAACGATGCGCGCCTTGCGCCAGTACGGCTGGCGCGGGCGGCGTTACGTCAGCGAGGACGCCGGCTGGAACGGTCGCATGGACGAACTCCAGGCCGCCGTGCTGCGCGTGAAACTGCGCACGCTCGACGCCGACAACGACCGCCGCCGCGCGATTGCCGTGCAATACGCCCAGACGCTAGTCGGTTTACGCGGGATCAGTTTGCCGACCGAACAGCCCGGCCGCCGAAGCGTGTGGCATCAGTACGTGGTGCGTTGCGCGAACGGCACGCGCGACGCGGTGGCGGCGGGACTCCTGGCGGGCGGGGTACAGACGCTCGTGCATTACCCGGTGCCGATCCACTTGCAGCCGGCCTACGCCGCGCGCGGACTGTCGGCGGGCCCGATGACGGAAACCGAACGCGCGGCGGCCGAGGTGCTCTCGCTGCCGATCTTCCCGCAGCTTGCACCGGAGGCGGTCGCGAGGGTTTGCGAGGTATTGGCGCGCTTCCAGAAAAGCGGTGGCTGTTCTGAAATGTAGCCACGGCCCACCGTTGCCGTGTCCGGCCTGACCGACGAGAACACCGGAGCACGACTCATTAAGATAAGCTGCAGCGGGCTTTTTTCTTTTTTGGCTGGCATCCTGCGGCGCGTGCAACGTGCCGAAGGACCTCGCCCCGTGGTACTCGTTCGCCCTTTTGCTTCCGGCCGGACTCGCCTCAGGATGACAGACAAAAAAGCGGGCGCAGCCTACTTGTCTGCGACGCGCTCCAAGCGAGAAAGCTGCAACGGAGTGGCGCGGCTACACACCCATGACGTGTTCGCAAAGTTTGGCGACCACGGTCCGCGAGCGCAGGATGCTGAAGTGCCCCACCTTCGGCACGTCCAACAACACCGCGCCCGGCCACGCCTCGGCGATGGCGACCGAGTGACTATACGGCATGTCGCGGTCCTCGGGATCGTGCATCAATAGTCCCCGCGTCCCGTGCAGGTGCCGCGCGTTGTCTGCTGCCGAGGACTCGTCCGGCGAAAAAACTTCCCGCGCCACCCGTTGCGTGTCCTCGGCCAATTCCTCGGAAAAACCGTGTTTGTCCGTGTACTGCTTGAGGACAGGTGCTACCCAGCAGGCGCTTGCCATCAACACCGCGCGTGGTGCTTGCACCCCCCGGCGCAACGCGATGCAGGCCGCCGCCGCCCCGAGCGAATGCGCGACGATCCCGCGCAGTTCACCGATGTGCGCGGCGACCCCTTCGATGGCCCACGCGAACGCCGGCGCGCAGGAGAGCGTCCCCTCCGAACGCCCATGCCCCGGCGCATCGAAGGCGACCGCCCGGCCGCCCGCCTGCAAGACCGCCTCGATGCCGGCGTAAAGATTCCCCGCGTTGCCGCCCCAGCCGTGGACGAAAAGCACCGCCGGCCCTTCCCCCCACGAATACACCTGCACCTCGGCGTCGCCGCCACGCGCGAACCCGTTCGGCCCCAGGCGAACGCGGGACAGCGCCGCCTGCGCGAGCAGCCGGGTTTCGCGCGAAAACTCCGGACCTTTCGGTGGCGTGAGGAACGCCTCGAACGCCTCCTGCGCGTTCACGGCAGCCCCGCGTCGTGCGCGGGTTTGCGCAGCACGTCGGCGCGGTTGAAAAACGACACCAGCCGGTAGCCGCGCGCCTCGATGTTTTCCCGGCCGCCCTCCTGCCGGTCCACCAGCGCGATGACGAACGCCACCTTGCCCCCGGCGGCTTCCACCGCGTCGCAGGCTTGCAGCGTGGAGCCGCCGGTCGTCACCACGTCGTCGATGACGACCACCGTGTTGCCGGCGGCGAAATTGCCCTCGATGAGTTTTTTCGTGCCGTGCTCCTTGGCGGCCTTGCGCACGGTGAACGTCTGGAGCCGGGTGCCGGGGTCTTCGAGTTGCGCGGCGATGCCGATGCTCAACGCGATGGGGTCGGCCCCCATCGTCAGGCCGCCGACCGCGTCGATGCGCACGTCGGTTTCCTCGGCGGTCTGCTGGAGCAGTTCCCAGCCGACCGCACCGATGAGGAGCGCCGCGGCGGGGTCGAGCGCGGTCAGCTTGCAGTTGACGTACAGGTCGCTCTTGGCCCCCGACGCCAACGTGAACTCCCCCCGGCGCACGGAGCGTTCGATGAGGATATCAAGGAGTTTGGTCTTGAGGTCGGGCGGCGTCAGAGGTTCAGGCATAAGCGCAACCATGCTCTACAATCAGTGTGCATCTGCAACGCCAAAAGTTTGCGCCTTGCTCGAATCCCGCCAGCGGGTCTAAATTCAAGACATGGCGGATCTGCTGGATCGCATCACGCTGAATCCATCCCAATGCGGCGGGCGACCTTGCGTGCGGGGGATGCGTATCCGCGTCGTGGATGTGCTCGACCTTTTCGCCTCCGGGTTGAACCTGTCGGAGATCGTCGAGGAACTGCCCGACCTGGAAACGGCCGATGTGCAGGCGTGCATCGCGTACGCACGCCGCCAGATTGATCCTTCCTCGCTAGCCGCGTGACCACGATTTGGGTGGACGCGCAACTCTCGCCGCGCATCGCGCGCTGGATCACCGAGAATTTTCCGGTTGCCGCGCACGCGGTGCGCGACCTTGGTCTGCGGGACGCCTCCGATCTGCAAATCTTTACCGATGCGCGGGCTGCGGACGCCATCGTGCTGACCAAAGACAGTGACTTCGTCCAATTGCTTGAGCAACACGGCAGCCCGCCGAAAGTCCTTTGGCTGATCTGCGGCAATACTTCGAACGAAGTTTTGCAACAGATTCTCTCCCTGCATCTGGCGACGGCGTTGAGTTTGCTTTCAGGTGACGAAGAAGTGGTGAGAATTGGTGCCGCTTGAAGCGCCGGGCGTCAGCCCGACGGCAAAAATTCCCGGGTGACAGTCCGCCCCGGCCGGTTCACATTGTCGGCCCCGTTATTAGAGAGAAAGATCCCGCCATGAGCCGTTACCGCACCCATTCCTGCGACCAACTCCGCCCCGCCGACGTGGGCCAGAACGCCACGCTCGCGGGCTGGGTCGATTCGCGCCGCGACCACGGCGGGGTCATCTTCATCGACCTGCGCGACCGCGAGGGCATCACTCAGGTCGTCTTCCGCCCGGAGGAAAACGCCGCCGTCGCGGGCCAATCCCACGCGTTGCGCTCCGAGGACGTGATCAGCGTCACCGGCAAGGTCTCCCCGCGCCTCGCCGGCAAGGAAAACGCCAACCTGCCCACCGGGGCCATCGAACTCGTCGCTGACTCCCTGACCGTTCTCAACAAGGCCGACGTGCCCCCCTTCCCGCTTGACGAGGAGATCACCAACGAAGACCTGCGCCTGTCGCACCGTTATCTCGACCTGCGTCGGCCGCGCCTGCGTCGCAACATCCAGCAGCGTCACCGCATCGTCAAAGCCGTGCGCGACTTCCTCGACGGCGCCGGGTTCCTCGAAATCGAGACGCCCGTCCTGTCCAAGAGCACACCCGAGGGCGCGCGCGACTTCCTCGTGCCGTCGCGCCTGCAACCGGGGGCGTTCTACGCGCTGCCGCAGGCCCCGCAGCAATACAAGCAACTTCTCATGGTCGCGGGCCTGGAGAAATACTTCCAGATCGCCCGCTGTTTCCGCGACGAGGACCTGCGCGCCGACCGCCAGCCGGAGTTCACTCAGATCGACATCGAGGCGAGCTTCGTCGAGCGAGAGGACATCATCACGATGGTCGAGGGGATGCTGAAGCATGTCTTCAAGGCCGCGCTCGACGTGGAAATCCCGACGCCTTTCCCGCGCCTGACGTACGCCGAGGCGATGGACCGCTATGGCAGCGACAAGCCCGACACGCGTTTCGGCCTGGAATTGCAGGATCTGGGCGACACGTTCGCGCAAAGCTCCTTCAAGGTGTTTCGCGGCGCGCTGGACTCGGGTGGGGTCGTCAAGGCGATCAACGCCAAGGGGTTCGCTGGGATCACGACCGGCCAGATCGAGGAACTCACCCGCACCGCGCAATCTTACGGCGCGAAGGGCCTGGCGTTCATCAAGGTCGAGGGCGGCGAGTGGAAATCACCCATCGTCAAGTTCTTCAGCGACGCCGAGAAAGCCGCGCTCACCGAGAAACTCGCCATCGCGGAGGGCGATCTCATTCTCTTCGGCGCGGACAAAAAAGAGGTCGTCTGCGAGGTGCTCGGCCGCATCCGCCTGCGCGTGGCCGAAATCCTCAAGCTCACCGCCGGCCTGAAGGTCTGGAACCTCCTGTGGGTGCTCGATTTCCCGCTGCTGGCCTACAACGCCGAGGAGGCGAAGTGGGACGCCGTGCATCATCCCTTCACCCGGCCGCTGCCCGACGACGTGACCCTGCTCAAAAACAGCGCCGACTACGGCAAGGCCCGCGCGGACGCGTACGACGTGGTGCTCAACGGCGTCGAGGTCGGCGGCGGGTCCATCCGGATTCACGAGGCCGATTTGCAGGCGAGGTTGTTCAGCGTGTTGGGAATCAGCGGCGAACAGCAAAAGGAAATGTTCGGGCACATCCTGAAGGCGTTCAGCTTCGGCGCGCCGCCGCACGGCGGGATCGCGTTCGGGTTGGACCGTCTGGTGATGCTGCTGTGCGGGGAAGACTCGATCCGCGAGGTGATCGCGTTCCCCAAGAACAACCGCGCGCAGGATCTGATGAGCCATTCGCCTGCCGCCGTGGAGCCGAGGCAGTTGCGCGACCTGCACATCCAGACCACCGCCAAGAAAGCCGGCGACGCGGCCCCCCAGATGGCGCAGCCACCCGCGCAACGCATCGTGGCCGAACACGACCCCGACGGGAAGCCGTGACCGACCTCCTTGCGCAGGGAATGATAGCCTCGCTCCGCAGCCCCGGCAGGGGCGCAAGAGGTTAGCCCACGGCGTGAGCCGTGGAAACCCCGCCAACCAACGAGCGAGCCCCGGCAGGGGCGGAAGAAAAC
>CALMVM010000138.1:0-2250 GCA_937873255.1 uncultured Verrucomicrobiota bacterium
TCAGCACGGCGGAAACTGAGTCTGCCAGCCATCGTGCCGGCGCACGACCTGGTCATCCAAGGCGTGGTGATCGGAAAACTCTGATCATGGGATGAAGACGCCGCTCTTTGCTTTCCTGACGATTGTGTCGCTTTGCAGGTGCCGTCCGAGCAGCGCTCCGACTGCCTCTCCATCGCCGACGCCCCCTCTACCCCTTCCCTCCGCACCACCCCCAACCCCCGCGCCGTTTTCCGCCTCATTGCAGAGTGGCTATACGCAGGCATCCGCCTCCTTCGCCGCGCAATTGCGCGACGCCATCAACCGCCCCGAAGCACAGGAGCGTCTCTTGGCCAAATCGCGGAAATGGGAAGGGGAATACAAGAAGGTTCTCACCATCTTTGCCAAGAGGCACGGCAGCAAGTTTGCGCCAGAGCCTGGAGAGACCTTGGTGGGGGTTGTTCTTCAACGGATCAGCCAACAAGCTCCGTCGCTTCACGAAGATAAGACCGACCTGCTTCGCCCCTTCAAGTCCACCGTTGTTGTTCACCTGAAGATCGACAAACCCACGACCGCCCCCTTTCCTGAAAAGGAGGGAATGTTCAATTACGATATCGAGTTGCCTGCCACGGCGAATCCCGAAGGCGTATGGACCTTTCCGACGATTGACACCGCTCTGAAGGAGATCGGCAAGCGTTGCGATGGTCCGGGTGATTTCTACATGGAGCAGGAGGAATACTACCTCGGTCTACTGAAGGAATGACGCCTTGCATGTTCCCTGCAACGCTTATGCAAACCGTTCCCAGCGCCAGACAGATGCCGCGCCTCAGCTTCAAGATGATCCGCCGGATCGAAGAGGTCGTCGCCCCGCTGCGGCCAACCGACCGCACCGGCGAAGTGTTCGAGGTGGACATCCAACAAGGCAAGCTCACCTACGATCCTCATAACCGCTGCTTTTGGAGCGAGGTGCGCCTCCTTCGCCAGCCCGACGGCCAGTGGCACCTGACCTACTCGCACCTCGCCGGCGAGGTCAGAACGGTCTATCGCGGTAAGCTGCTCCTCGACCGCGCTTGGTGGCTCACCTTGCTGTAACACGCCGACATGAGTTCAGCCGGCCGCCCGCTTTCCAAAACCTCTGTCACTCCCTCGTTCGCAGCCGTCGCGTTTCCAAAACCGGCACACGAGACGCCGACCATCCGTAAGTCGTTGAAAACAGACATGGCAAGCCTTCGAGAGGCTTAGCGAGCCCTTTTCCAAACCCTGTTGGCACGAGCCCCGGTGCGCATAGGACGCATCCAAGCCAATCGACGGACGGCTCGGAGAGCCATCCCTACCTTGATTGGAACTACGCCTCCTCCTTCGGTGCCTCGCCCCGAAAAACGTCCAGCTTCCCGCCCGCTGGCGCGTTCAACTTCACCGGTTTTCCTGATGCCGCCGACGCGTAGAGTGCCTCCATGATGCGTTGATCCTGGAGACCTTCCTCACCGGGGGTGTACGGCTTTTTGTTTTCCAAGACGCACCCGGCCATGTGGTCCAGCTCCAACGCGAACTGGTCCTTGGCCTCGATCTTCGGATGCTCCTTGTGTTCGATGGTTCCCTCGGCATGCGCCGCTTCCGCATCCAGGCCCTTGTACGCGAACGCCGGGTCCATGCCGAACCATCCGTCCTCCGCGTTGACCCGATAACGCTGCGTGCGGTGCGTGGCATAGCTCGTCATCGCGCTGGCCAGCACGCCGCCGGGGAAACGCAGTTGGAAAATCATTGTCTCCTCGACCTCCGCGAAACGCGGGTCGCCCGGCGTGCTGTGGCTCATCGCAAACACTTCCTCCGGCTCCTCGCCGAGCAGGAAGCGGAACGTGTTCAGGCAATACAGCCCCACGTCGGGCAGCGCGCCGCCGCCGGCGAGCCTTTTGTTTTGCCGCCACTGGCGCGGGTCGCCCTGGTCCTGGCCGTTCGATCCCTCGATCACCTTCACCGCGCCGAACTTCTTTTCGCGGACCCATTTTTGCATCAGGCGATTGTTCGGCTCGTACTGGATGCGGTAGGCGATCATGAGTTTCTTGCCCGCTTCCGCGCAGGCGGCGATCATCTGCTCGCATTCGGCCGCGCTGTTGGCCATGGGCTTCTCGCAGAGGATGTGCTTGCCCGCCTTCGCGCCGCGCACGGTGTACTCCGCGTGCATGCCGTTGGGCAGAACGATGTAGATGACCTGTACGTCCGGGTTGTCCTTCAACTGGTCGTAGGTCGTGTAATCGTAGACGCTCTTTTCCGGGA
>CALMVM010000138.1:2260-5052 GCA_937873255.1 uncultured Verrucomicrobiota bacterium
CCTGCTCGCCGTCGGCCGAGACCACCGTGAGCGGGGCGACCTTGAGCGCCTTGCCCCGGTCGCCGCTGACCAGCGCGGTGAGTTTGGCCTTCTTGCTCTCGCCGAACGCCGGGATGATCTGGTTGAGCGCGAGATGGCCCAGGCCGACGACGGCGAAACCCACGCGTTTCTCGGGCGGGAGCGGTTCGGGGGTGGGGCCGTCCCGTTGCTCGGTTTTGGCATGAAGCGTCAGCTTGAGCGGATCGGGCTTTTCCTCCGCGCTTGCGGCGGCGGGCAGGAACGTGGCGGCGACGAGCCCCCGGCCGGCGCGGGCGAGGAACGAGCGTCGGGAAACGGTGGTCGGTTCGAGGGACGGATTTTTATCGGGCATGGGGAGAAGGATGTTCTTCCCTGAATCCACTGCCGTCCTCCACTTGGCCCTACGAAATTCCGGTTTGCACGCCGGTTCCACGCCCTGCGTTCTCGCCGAGCCGGTTGATCGTCGCCGCCGCGTAGGCCGCGCCGAAGCCGTTGTCGATGTTGACGACCGTCACGCCGCTGCCGCAGCTATTGAGCATCCCCAACAACGCCGCCAATCCGCCGAAACTCGCCCCGTAGCCGATGCTCGTCGGCACGGCGATGACCGGCACGCTGACCAACCCCGCGACCACGCTCGGCAACGCTCCCTCCATCCCTGCAACCACCACGAGCACGCGGCACGCTTCCAGCCGCTCGCGCACCGCGAGGAGCCGATGAAGTCCCGCCACGCCCACGTCGGTAATGCGCTCGACGGGGTTGCCGAAGGTTTCCAATGTCACCACCGCTTCCTCGGCGACCGGCAAATCGGATGTGCCCGCGCAGATCACGCCAACCGTGCCCGACAGCCGGGGCAGCGGTTCCCGCACGGCGACGATGCACCGCCCCCGTGCGTGGTAGACCGCCGCCGGCAACACTTCCGCAACCGCCGCGAAGTGCTCCGGCGTCGCGCGCGTGCCGAGCACGACGGGATCGTGGGCAAGCACCGTTTGCGCGATGGCGGCGACTTCCGCCGGCGTCTTGCCCTGACAGAAAATCACCTCGGGAAACCCGCACCGCCGCCGCCGGTCGGTGTCCACCCGCGCAAAACCAAGGTCGATGAAATGCGCGCTCGTCATCGGCGCGTTCGGAGCGAGAGGGTCGGATGGGTCCATGTCGATAGCCCGGAGACCCAACCTCCCCGCAGCAGCAGGCGGTGTCAATGCGCGCCGGCCATCAAGACTTCCGCCGATTGCGTGATTTTTGAAAAAAGTCCTTGCTTCCAGTCGATTGTTCCGATAGAACCCGGGCCGTCGCTCGTGGTCGGATCGGGTAAACACCCCAATCAGAGACTTGCGAGTGCGTCCAAAGGCCCATTAGCACAAGGAAATTATGATGCTCGCCTCACGCCTATTCTCCAAGTCCGTCGCGCTGGCCGCGATCCTTTCGAGTCTCGCGCTTGGACGCGCTTCAGCCCTCACGCTGCTGGACACTTTCAACGCTCCCGCCGGCACGACCGAATCCTACACTTTCACCGGCAGCACGCCACGCACCTACATGGGCGACGGCTTCACGAACAATTCCCTGCCGGCCGGCACCACTTCCTTCCAGATCACCAGTTTCAGCTTTCTCGTGGTTACCGCGGCGGCGACTACTTACACGGACGTCGTCGGGCGCATCCAGTTTTGGAACACGGCCAACGGAGGCACGACCAGCGCCACCAACCCGGCCTTCGCCAATGCCGCCGGTCAGTTGATCACGGTGGATCTCGGCGCGCTGACGAGCACCGCCAACAGCATTTATAAGTTTGATGTTACGTTGAATACCCCGATCACTCTGACGGGCGGTTCCGGGACAAACTGGGGCTTCGCGCAAAACTTCCAGGGCAACACCGGAGCCGGCCTGGCGGACGACACCAACCTGACCTCGGTGATCTCTTACAACACCACCAGCACGGGTTACGCCGCTGGAACCATCACCACAGGCGCCTCGCCGACCTTCGGCTACTATCGGAACGCCAACAGCGAGACCAATTTCAACTTTACCTCGACCTCACGTTCCCTCGGGTTCAACTACCAGGGCGTTGCCATCATCATCAACGGCAACGCGGTCGTGCCCGAGCCTTCTAGCGTTGCCCTGGCCAGCTTCGGTGGTCTGGGCATGCTGTTCGCGCTTCGTCGGATGCGCCGCCGCTCGGCTTGACGGGACGGTAAACGCCGGGCTGGCCGGTCATCGACTTTCGCGATTGGTATGCCCGCGCCGGGTTCCGGCGCGGGTTTTCTTTTGACGTCGCGTCAGGTGCCGGATCCGGTTCAAACCGGCGCGGAACCGGTTGCCGCAGGGCTGTCGTTGGGATGGACGGCCGGATCAACTCGCGCGGTGAGCCAGCGCATCGGCACCATCTTGCTCTCGTGGAAGCCATGCCGATGGAAGAAATGCTTCGACAGTTCGTCGGGCCGGTCCGTCAAGAGCGTGATGCGCACGAAGTCCTTCTGCCGGGCGAATTCTTTCGCGTGTTCGAGCAACTGCGAGCCGTACTGCTGCCCCCGATGGTCGTGGCTGATGACCAGATCCTCCAAAATAATCACGAACCCGCCTTCCGCCGTACTGATCGTGAACAGCAAATTGATCATCCCGATGATCCGGCCGTGGGTGCGCAGCACGAAGATGCGCCCGCGGTTGGGCTGCTCGATGATGAGTTGCAGGCCGCGGAGTTGCTTGACCGTGTCCGGCTTGAAGTCGGCCTCGCGGCTGAAGAGGTCGTGCAGGAGTTCGGCCAATTGGGGCAAATCCTCCAC
>CALMVM010000139.1 GCA_937873255.1 uncultured Verrucomicrobiota bacterium
CGAGCAAATCCTACGGCGACCCTCGCGCGGTTGAGCTGAACAACGCGGATTTTGCCACCGGTGGGTTGCGTCTCGTGAGCTATGCTCGCCCTGCAAAGCTGTTCACCGCCCACGAAGGCCTGTTCGTGTCAGAAGCGGGGAAACTACACCCCGTTTCACTCCGAAAAGTCATCAAAGCAGTTGTGGCGGTCTTTTGATCGAGGTCTGTTCCGCGCATGTCGTCTCCGGTCTCCGTCATTATCCCCTGCCTCAACGAGGAGGAACCCATCGCCGATGTGGTGCGCGAATGCCTCGCCACGGGCATTCCCAAGGAGGTCCTCGTCGTGGACAACGGCGGCACCGACCGCACCGCCGAACGCGCCCGGGCCGCCGGCGCGCGCGTCGTCAGCCAACCCGCACGCGGCTACGGCCGGGCGTGCGCGGCGGGCGTCGCAGCGGCGGACCCGGCGTGTGAAATCCTCCTGTTCCTTGACGGCGACGGCAGCGACGTGCCCGCGCTCATGGGCCAAATCATCGCCCCGGTGGCCGACGGCACGCAGGATTTCGTCATCGGCTCGCGCACGCGCGGCGAACGCGAGCCGGGCAGCATGAACGCGCAGCAAATCTTCGCCGGACACCTCGCGGGTTTCCTCATGCGCGCGCTCTACGGGGTGAAATATACCGACATGTGCCCGTTCCGCGCGATCCGCCGCGACACGCTCGCGCGCCTCGGCATGGAGGAAATGACATACGGCTGGAACCTCGAAATGCAGATGAAGGCCGCCAAGGCCAGGCTGCGCGTGCTCGAAATCCCCGTCGCCCACCGCTGCCGCACCGGCGGCGTGTCGAAGGTGTCGGGCACTCTCCGTGGGACGTTCGTGGCGGGCTGGAAGATCGTGACGACCTTCCTGCGCATCGCGCGCGGGGCGAAGCCCGGGAAACTCTGAACGCGGAACGGCGGAAAATTTGGATTGAACGTTCCGGTTGTCGTTCTGCATCTTTCTGCAACTTTCTGCCGTTCCGCGTTCCCACTTCTCTTGATGAACCCCGACGCCGAATGGCTCGAACCCGGCGGCCGTGGCGGCTTCGCCTCGGGCACCGTCGGCGGGGCGCGCTCGCGGCGTTACCATGCGCTTCTCCTGACCGCCGCCCGCCCGCCCGTCGCGCGCACGGTGTTGGTCAACGGCGTCGAAATCTGGCTGGAAACCCCGGCGGGCCGTTTCGGACTCTCCACGCAGCGTTATCCCGGCGGCGCGGACGGCGCGGATGTGCTCGCCCCGCGCGGGCAGGATTTCCTGGTCGATTTCCGCGCCGACCCGTGGCCGCGCTGGACGTTTCGTTTGCCTGACGGCACGCAGGTCGAACAGGAAATCTTCGTCCACCGCGCCACCGGCCTGACCGCCCTCGGCTGGCGGTTGCCCGCGCCCGCGCCGGGCTGCCGGCTGGAACTTCGCCCGCTGTTTTCCGGCCGCGACTACCACGCGCTGCACCACGAGAACGGCGCGTTCGCCTTCGCGCCCGTCGAACAACTCAACAATGGCGGCAACGCCCTCTGGCAGCCGTACCCAGGCGTGCCCGGCACGCGAATCTGGAGCAGCGGCGTCTATCGGCACGAACCCGCCTGGTATCGCCGCTTCCTCTACGCGCAGGAACGCCTTCGCGGCCTCGACGACCAGGAGGACCTCGCCGTCCCGGGTGTGTTCGTCTGCGACCTGTCGCGCAACGGGGCCGCCGCCCTGCTGCTCGCCGCCGTCCCCGCCGACAACGCCGCGTCGTCCGTGCCGCCGCTGCCCGCCGCCGCCAGCGCGGGCAACCTGCTTCCCGCCCTGCGCGCCGACGAGGAACGCCGCCGCAGCACGTTCCGCGACCCGCTCTGCCGCGCGAGCGACCTGTACCTCGTGCGCGGCGGGCGCGGTCCGACGATCCTCGCCGGTTATCCGTGGTTCACGGACTGGGGGCGCGACACGTTCATCTCCCTGCGCGGATTGTGTCTGGCGGCGGAACGCTTCGACGAGGCGCGCGAGATCCTCCTGCAATGGACCGGCGCGCTCTCGGGCGGGATGCTGCCCAATCGTTTCCCCGACGGCGGCGAGGAGCCCGAGTACAACACGGCCGACGCCTCGTTGTGGTTCGTCGTGGCGGCGCACGATTACCTCGACCTCGTGCCGAAACCCACCGAAGGCACCGCCCTCGAACGCCACGCGCGCGATCAGCAAACGCTGCTTGCCGCCTGCGAGGCGATCCTCGCCGGCCACGCCGCCGGCACGCGCTACGGCATCCGCGCCGACCCGGACGACGGCCTCTTATTTGCCGGCCAACCCGGCGGCACGACCGCGCTGACGTGGATGGACGCGCGCTGCGACGACCACCCCGTCACCCCGCGCGTGGGCAAGCCCGTGGAGATCCAGGCGCTCTGGCTCAACGCCCTCGCGCTCATGTCCGCCAACTCCCCGCGCTGGCGCGCGCTCTACGAACGCGGCCGGGTGCAGTTCGAGCAAAAGTTCTGGAACGAGGAACGCGGCTGTCTCTTCGACGTGATCGACGCCGACGGCCAGCCCGGCCGCCGCGACGCGAGCCTGCGGCCCAACCAGATTTTCGCCGTCGGCGGCCTGCCGCTAGTGCTGCTCTCGCCCGCCCGCGCGCAAGCCGTCGTCGCCCGCGTGGAGGCCGAACTCCTCACCCCCGCGACCGGCCTGCGCACCCTCGCGCCCGGCGAACCGGGCTACCGAGGACGCTACGAGGGCGACCGCGTCGCGCGCGACAACGCCTACCACCAGGGCACCGCCTGGCCGTGGCTGCTCGGACCGTTCGTGGAGGCGTGGGTGCGCGTCCACGGCGACAACCGCGCGGCACGGGCGGCGGCGCGGGCACGTTTTCTCGACCCGCTGCTCGCCAGTCTGCCGACCAACGTCGGGATCAATGGCGTCCCCGAGGTTGCCGACGGCGACGCGCCGCACACGCCCGGCGGCTGCCCGTTCCAGGCGTGGTCGGTGGGCGAACTGGTCCGGCTGGCATTCGGGGTGCTCAGCTAACGATTTCCTCCGGCACAAAACCGGCGCACGCCCCATGGACAAACCGCGCATCACGTTGGGTTCGCACTCCTACCCCGCCAAGGGAGAGGACGCGCGCCGCCAGAACGCCGCCCTGGATTCGTGGCGGAAGCTGCCCGGGGTCGATCTGGTAGATTTGCAGTTCGCGCACCTGCCCGCGCCGCCCGAGCTGCCCGGCTTCCGGCGCGTGCGGCAAATGCGCCAGGATTCCGTGACGCTGACCGGGGCCGGGGGCCGGCGCAAGCCGATTGTCTCGGAGATGTTCGACCTGTTGGCGCGCGAGGCGCTGGCGGCGGGCAACGACACGTTCATGTTCTCGAACTCGGACATCCTGATGCGGCCCGAGACGATTGCCGCCGTGCACGCCGCGACGGCGGAGGGTTGCAAGGCGCAGGTGTTCTCGCGGATGGATTTCGACGGGAAGACGGGCAAGGAGGTCATGCTGCTTTACCCCGGGCAGGACACGTACGCGGTGGACGCGCGCTGGTGGCTGGAAAACCGCTGGCGTTTCCGCCCCTACGTGATCGGCGAGACGAGTTGGGACAATGTCTTTACGTCGATCCTGGTCTGCCACGCGCCGACGCGCTTGCACAACCGCGTGCCGCTGACCTGGCACGAGGACCACGACGCGGTCTGGTTGGACAGCCCGTTTCGGGGTTACAACGTGTTTTTGCTGACGCTGGATTCCCATTACCACGCCGACTGGTGCACGTACTGCCACGAACTGAAGGCGCTGCGCACCGACGACCAACCCGGCGACCCCGCGCGCGAGGATGCGTTGCGGGAGAGCTTCCACCGCACGCGCCCCGGTTGGCGCAAGGCAATGGTCCACGGCGGCCGCGTCGCGCGCGCGTATGCGAAAGAATGGCTCGCGCGGGCGAGGCGCGGCAAGTACGGCCCGCCGCCGGGGCG
>CALMVM010000140.1:0-1424 GCA_937873255.1 uncultured Verrucomicrobiota bacterium
CCGCGGTCCTGACGCAGCGGATAGCCGTTGAGCGCCATGCCGCCGGTGGACTGGCCACCGGCGACCAATACGAGGCTCTGCGGACCAGCGTAGCGCAACGCCACCGCCACGGCGCGGTCGAGTTCGATCAGTTGTTGGAGGGTGTGTTCGCTATGGTTTTGCAGGGATGCCTTTTCGATCAACCCGGCGTCGACGACGAGGACATATCCGTTGCGGTGGCGTTGAAGGGCGTCGATGGCGGCGGCCACCATCTCCGGCAAGCCGGGTCGCGCGTCGTCAAAAATCCCGAGCAGCCGTTTGGGGCCGGTGCCGAGCGTAGCTTGGAGATTTTCCTCGGTGCGCAGATAGATGTAGCCTTTGTCGATGGCCTCCTGGGCGAGGTCACGGTTGTCGTCGCGCAGACCGCCTTTGGCGACCGGCAGGAAATCATGGCCACCGTTCCCGAGGATGATTTCCGGCGCGTCGGAGCCGACGAGTTGTTCGGCCAGGGATTGGGGGTGGCGGCAATCTACCGTGTGCGCGTAAAACGCGGCCGCCGTGGGCGGACGCGGCGGCCTGGAGGAGGTTCACGAGCCGCCGCCCCGCCGGATCGATGCCTAGGGCGTGGTGATTAACCTTCACCCCGCAGGCGAGCGCGCTGGCGGCGGCGGCGGAGTCCGGCACGGCGAAGTCGGCGGCCGACGTGCTCAAAAGGGCGACGTGGGAGAGCGAATCGATGGCGAGCCGGTGGTTCGCGCCGCCGTCGTAGAGCCGGGCGGCGGCCAGTCTGCTGGTCACGAGGCCCTCGCCGACGAACAGGATGATGCCGAACGGCTTCTTCGGACCGACGAACGCGCGGAAATACCACACACCCGACGCGGCGAAAAGCGCCAGCAGCACCAGGGCAAGCAGGTAATTACGCTGACGCATGAAAAAATGACGGATGACGAATGACGGAGGGCCGAGGATCGCAAGATGCCTGAGCCAAGGCGCGGCTTGGAAGCAGAAAAAATCCTCGCAAGAAACCGCCGGACGAAAAAATGCTTCGATTCTTCTGCGGTCCGCCTGCAATCTTCGGCCCTCCGTCATTCGTCATCCGTCATTTTTTCATGCCTCCCGTCATTCTCATCATCCGCGACGGTTGGGGGATCAATCCCCACGGCGCTCTCCAAGCCGAACAGGACGGCGACGCGACCGTCCTCGCGCACACGCCGTTCCACGACCATCTGTTGGCGGCCTATCCTCACGGGCGTTTGAGCGCCAGCGGTCTGGACGTGGGGTTGCCCGACGGGCAGATGGGGAATTCGGAGGTCGGCCACCTCAACCTCGGAGCCGGCCGCATCGTCTACCAGGACTTGACCCGCATCACCAAGTCCATCGCCGACGGACGCCTGGCCGACAATCCCGTGGTGAAGGAAGCCTTCGCCAAAGCCCGCGAACCCGGC
>CALMVM010000140.1:1434-6361 GCA_937873255.1 uncultured Verrucomicrobiota bacterium
TTCCTGGGATTGGTCAGCGACGGCGGCGTCCACAGCCACCTCGATCACCTCGTCGCGTTGTGCAAACTCGCGCACGCCGCCGGGGTGCGGGAAATTTTGATTCACGCCTTCACGGATGGGCGCGACACCTCGCCCACCGGCGGCGTGCGTTACCTCGAAACTCTCGAAGGCGCGCTGGCGGGCACCGGCGCGCGGATCGTCACGGTCATCGGACGTTATTTCGCCATGGACCGCGACCACCGCTGGGAACGCACCAAACTTGCCTGGGACGCCATCGTCGAGGGCAAGGGAACCGTCTGCGCGCTCGATCCGGCCGACGCCGTCCCGCCGCTGTACGACGCCGGCACGACCGACGAATTTTTGCCGCCGATGGTGTTCCCGCCGCCCCCGGCCGGCGAACCGCGCGTCCACGACGGCGACGTGGTGTTCTTTTTCAATTTCCGCTCCGACCGCGCCAAGCAGCTATCGGAAGCTTTTTTAAGGGAGGGTTTCGAGGGGTTCGAGCGCGCGCACCGGCCGCGCGTCCATTACGTCACGCTGACACAATACGATGCGACCTACGATTGCCCTCACGTCTTTCCGCCGCAGACCCTGGATAAAATCCTCGGCGAGGTCGTTTCCGCAGCCGGCAAACGCCAACTGCGCATCGCCGAAACCGAGAAATACCCGCATGTCACCTACTTTTTCAACGGGGGAGTAGAAACGCCGTTTCCCGGCGAGGACCGCCGCATCATCCCGTCGCCGAAGGTCGCCACGTACGATCTCCAGCCGGAAATGAGCGCGCAAGCCGTGACGGCCGAGGTCCTCAGGGATCTCGCCGGTTACGATCTGGTGATCCTCAATTTCGCCAATCCGGACATGGTCGGTCACACCGGCGAGGTGGAGGCGGCGGTCAAGGCGGTGGAAACGATTGATGACGACGTGCGGCAAGTGGTCGAGCGCGTCCTCGAACTCGGCGGCAAGGCGCTCATCACCGCCGATCACGGAAACTGCGAATACCTGCGCAACCCGGATGGTTCGCCGAACACCGCGCACACGACCAACCTGGTGCACATCATCTACGTGGCGGCGGATGCCAGAGGCGTCGAGGTGGACGACGGCATTTTGGCCGACGTTGCGCCGACGCTGCTGGCGTTGCTCGGACTGGAGCGTCCGGTGGAGATGACCGGGCAGAACCTCCTGCGCAAGGCCGGGTCGGCGAAAGTGGCGAAATGAGGGGACGGGGCGCTGTTGGGCCTGGCCGGTGCCATCAATCCAGCGAGGTCAATCCCGCGATGATCGCGTAGCGGGTCACCGACACGGCATCATGCAGGTTGAGCTTCTGCATCATGCTGGAACGGTGCTTGTCGAGCGTCTTGGCGCTGATGCCCAGGACCTTCGCAGCCTCCTTCGCGGATTTCCCCTCGGCCACCAGCCGGGCCACCTGCTGTTCGCGCGCGGTCAGGATCTGCCAGCCCGGCAGGATCGCCATGCGCGCGTTGGCCTGGATTAAAGTCGGATCGAAATACTTGCCGCCCCGCCGCACGGTCTCGATGGCTTCGAGGAGGGTTTGCAACGGCTGGGATTTGAGCACGTAGGCGTCCGCGCCTAGCGCGATGGCCTGCGCGATGAGTTGTTCCTGCGTGCAGCCCGAGAAGAACACCACCCGCAGCCCGCGCATCCGACATCGCAGCCGGTGGAGCACTTCCACCCCGTTGAATCCCGGCAGCACCACGTCGAGCACGAGCAGGTCGGGACGATGCTGGAGGCACAGGTCCACCGCCTCCTGGCCTGTGCCACCCTCGGCCACCACCTCGTAGCCCCCCGGAACCGAACGCCCGAGCGAGGACACCAACAATTCCCGCACCGCACGGTGATCATCCACCACGACCACCTTGCTGTCGGTTTTCGTCTCGAACGGTAGGTGCGCGGGTTTGATGGATGGATAACTAGCGGGTAAGCCTCGGGCCACCATGGGGTATATACCCCACATTGCTCATTTTGATGGGGTCTATCCCTTGTCGGGAGTACGGCAATGTCCCCCTGACAGCCGACGGTGGGATTTGTTTAGGTAGCGGGCATTCCCGATCATCCGGGCCCCGAAACAGGAAAAGACCGCATGCATCAGCCCGAAAAGCAGAGCACGCAACCATTGATCCGGCAAGCGCCGTTACCAATGCAACCATCGCAATCCTCATGACAAAGAAGCGGGTCCTGGTCATCGACAACGAACCGGCGTCCACTCGCATGGTGCGCCTCACCCTGGAACGGTGCGAGGCTTTCGAGGTCCGCGAGGTCAACGATCCGGCCCATGCCCTCACCGCCGCCGGGGTCTTCCGTCCCGACCTCATCCTGCTCGACGTGGAGATGCCCGGTCTCAGCGGCGGCGACGTTGCCCGGCGGTTGCGCGCCGTGCCTGGCCTCAGGAAGGTGCCGGTCGTGTTCATGACCAGCCTTCTGACGGAAGGCGAGGCTGCCGGGCCGCTTTATTCGGAAGGCTCGCGCGTGCTCGCCAAACCCGTCACGATGGCCAAGCTGGTCGATTGCGTCGCGGGCATGTTGGGCGCGCTCTGCTCCCCGGCGAAGATTTTCCAGACCTAGACCGTCAGCCGTTGACACCCCCCCCATTAACACCATGAATTTTCCCTTGCCCCGCAACGAAGCCCGCCGTCTGGCCGCGTTACGCGGTCACGAGATCATGGATACGGTGCCCGAGCCGGCGTTCGAGCGCGTCGTGCGGCTCGCGGCCAGGTTTTTTGCGATGCCCATAGCGGCGGTGACGTTCGTGGAGGAATACCGGGTATGGTGCAAGGCCAGCCACGGCCTGCCCCGGGGCGAGGCGCCGCGTGAGGCGTCGTTTTGCGCGCATGCCATCGTGCAGAAAGAGGTCACGGTGATCCGCGATGCGCGCACGGACCCACGGTCTGTGAATCACCTTTTCGATGTCGGCCCGGGGTCGGTGCGCTTTTACGCCGGAGCGCCGTTGCGCACGGCCGAGGGATTTGCGCTGGGGATGCTCTGCGTGATGGACACCGCGCCGCGCGAGTTTACCCGGGAGGACGAGGGAACGCTCGCCGACATGGCCGCGATGGCGATGAACGAACTGAATCTGCGCCAGAAGACTGCGCGCCTGCGCACGGAGATCAGCGGCGGCGAGCAGTCCCGGCGCGCCCTCGCCCGGCAGCATCGCCTGTTGCAGCGGCTCAGCGATTCGCAGGAGGACCGCATCGGCTTGCGCACGGCCGAGCTGGTCCAGCTCAATGCATCGCTACGCGCGCAAATGGTGCATCGGGAGCGTGCGGACGCCGCCGCCTTGCAGGCCAAGGAGGAAGCCGAGCGCGCGAACATTGCCAAGAGCGAGTTTCTCTCGCGTATGAGCCACGAGTTGCGCACGCCGCTCAACGCCATTCTTGGCTTCGGCCAGATCCTGCAAGGGCCGGCGGCGAGCGAGGACCAGCGCGCCTGCGCCGGCCAGGTCGTCACTGCCGGACGCCACCTCTTGAGCCTCATCGAGGAGGTTCTTGATATCAGCCGTATCGAAGCTGGGCAAATGAAGTTGTCCCTTCAACAGGTATGCGCGTCCGAAATGATCGCCGAGACCATCGACCTGATCCGTCCGCTCGCCGTCGGCCATTGTCTCAGCGTTGGCTGGCGCGGTGAGACAGACCCGCGCTGCGAGGTCGTCGCGGATCGCCAGCGCCTCAAGCAGGTGCTTCTGAACCTCCTGTCCAACGCGGTCAAGTACAGCCCTGTCTCCGGCCGCATCGCGGTCGAGGGACGCGCCGAGCGCGGGGGAACCCTGCGGCTGAGCGTGACGGACGAGGGACCGGGGATCACGCTGGAGCAGTCGGCGCGGCTTTTCGTGGCGTTCGACCGGCTCGGCGCGGAGCATTCGGGTGTTCCCGGCACGGGCCTCGGTCTGGCGCTGTCCAAACGCCTGGTCGAGGCGATGGGCGGACGGATCGGAGTCGAATCCTCGCCGGGCCGGGGAAGCACCTTCTGGGTCCGCTTGCCGATGCGCGAAGGCGCCACGCTGCCGGCGCGGACCCCGGCGTTCGCCCGCCACCAGCCACCTCCCGCCGTATGACCGCCTCCGAAGGTTTGAAGGGGATGAAAATCCTGATCGTCGACGACGAGCCGGCCAACCTCGCCCTGTTGCAATACATCCTGACCGCCGCCGGCTACACGCGGTTGCAGTGCGTCTCGGATTCGCGGCAAGTGATGGATCGATTCCGCGAGTTCCAGCCGGACCTCGTCCTGCTCGACCTGATGATGCCGTTCATCACGGGTTTCGAGATCATGGAACAGCTCCGGCGCGTGATCCCGGCGGACGACATGCTGCCCATCCTCGTGCTCACGGCCGACGTGAACGCCGACAGCAAACACCGCGCGCTCGCCGCCGGCGCGTCAGATTTCCTGACGAAACCTTTCGATCAGGTCGAAGTACTTTTGCGCATCCGGCACCTGCTCCAACTCCGCACGCAGCACCGCCAGCTCGCGCGGCAAAACGACGTGCTGGAGGAGGTCGTGCGCGAACGCACCGGCGAACTGCGCCAGACCCTCGCGAGGCTGGAGGAAACCGTCCACCAGTTGCGCTCCACGCAGCAGCAGGTCATCCAGCACGAACGCCTGAGCGCCCTGGGATCGATGGCAGCCGGATTGGCGCACGATTTCAACAACTCGCTGTCGCTGATCCTCGGTTACAGCGAGTTGCTGCTGACCGAACTGGCGACCACGCCGTACCAGGAAATCTCCGACGAGTACCTCGGCACGGTCATTACGGCGGCGCAGGACGCGGCGCGGATGTTCGGGCGATTGCGCAGCATCTACCGCCAGGCCGATCAGGATCAGGAACGACGGCCCGTGGACCTCAACGCCATCGTCGAGCAGGCGGCGGCGCTGACCCGTCCGCGCTGGCACGGTCAGGCGCTCGGGCAGGGTGTGACCA